>CAUPYH010000024.1:0-22584 GCA_963515595.1 uncultured Eikenella sp.
TACCCGCGTCAGGGTGGGAGATGATGGCAAACGTGCGGCGGCGGCGCACTTGGTCTGGAATATTGGACATGGCGGAAAATCCGGATTGAAAATGGCGTATTTTAGCATATTGCCGCGTAGGGAAAGGCTACCTGAAAATATGGACAGCAACGAAGTTAAAAATCTATCCGCCAGATTTTTCAGGTAGCCTTCCCCTTGTATAATGCCGCCTTTGTTTATTTTCCCGCCTTCTTGCCATGTCCGACCTATTTGCCCCCGCCGCGCTTTCTGTTTCCGAGCTCAACCATTTGGCCAAAAACCTGCTGGAAGACCAGCTTGCCGGGCTGTGGGTGGGTGGCGAGGTGTCGAATTTGGTGAAGGCGGCGAGCGGGCACTATTATTTTGTTTTAAAAGACCAACGCGCCCAGGTGCGCTGCACTTTGTTTAAGCATGCCGCCCGTTCGCTGGCCGCGCTGTTGCGCGAGGGCGAGGAAGTGGAGGTGTTGGGCAAAATCACGCTGTATGAGGCGCGCGGGGAGTTTCAGATTAATGTGCAGGAAGTGCGGCGCAAGGGGCTGGGGCAGCTGTTTGAAGCTTATGAACGGCTGAAGCAGCGCCTGCAGGCGGAAGGCTTGTTCGATGCGGCACGCAAACGGCCTCTGCCTACCGCGCCGCAGTGTATCGGCGTGGTCACCAGTCTGGCAGCGGCGGCATTGCGCGATGTGGTCATCACGTTGCGGCGGCGTGCGCCGGATGTGCGCGTGGTGGTGTATCCCACGGCGGTGCAGGGCGCGGGCAGCGAGTTTCAGGTAGCCTCGGCCATTGCAGCGGCGGCGGAACACGCGCAGGCGGATGTGCTGATTGTGTGCCGTGGCGGGGGCAGCATTGAGGATTTGTGGGCGTTTAACGAAGAAGCGGCGGTGCGCGCGGTGGCGGCCTCGCCGATTCCGGTGGTGAGCGGGGTGGGGCACGAAACCGATTTCACGCTCACGGATTTTGCCGCCGACGTGCGCGCACCCACGCCCACCGCCGCCGCCGAGCTGGCCAGCCCGAACCGTGCGGAGCAGCTGGATAAAATGTGCCGCCTGCACAGCCATATGCGCCACACGCTGCAACGGCGCTGCACAGACGCGGCGCAACGGCTTGACTGGCATGCCGCACAGTTGCGCCATCCGCGCCAGAAATGGCAGGAACAGCAGACCGGCTTGCTGCGCAGCCGCCAAATGCTGGCTGACCATATGCTGCGCCACCTGCACTGCAAACAGGAGCAGCTGGCCTATTTGGCCGAGCTGTGCCGCCGCAGCCGGCCTCAAGTGCAAACCGCTGCTCGGCAGCTGTACACGCAGGCGGCACAACTCAACCGCCACATGGCCGCGCTCTTGGCACAAAAGCAGGCGCAATGCCAAAAACAGGCGGGCATTTTGGATGCCCTCTCGCCACAACACACACTGTCGCGCGGCTACAGCGTGATTACCGACCGCACGGGCAAAGTAGTGCGCGATGCGGGCAGGCTGCACAGCGGGCAGGTGTTGCAGCTGCATTTTGAAACCGGCACAGCCAAGGCGCAGGTGCTGCCGCAGCGTACCGGGCAGCAGGATTTGTTTGATTAGCGCGTACAGAGATTGCTGCAGCAGTTTTTCCTGCGAAACGGCAAGCCCATGCAATCAAAAAACATCATCACTTGAACTATCGTTTTTCAGGTAGCCTCTCTGCAAAAGGCTACCTGAAAAAGCAAAACGGCTTCCTTTACGGAAGCCGTTTGTGGTTGTTTGACCGATACGGTTATGCCACGGTAAAACCTTCTGCCGAGAGGGCAGCTTTGAATGCTTCAAGATCGAAGCCATCACCGTGTGTAATCACTACGCGGCCGTCGTCATGATTGGCATTCACCATTCTCACACCCGCAACAGTTTCACCCTTCAAAACCAAGCGGTCTCCATCCGTTTTATTCTTCATACCGGACACTTGAATCAACATTTGTGGCATATTAACCTCTAAATAATGTAGTTGATTAAAAATAAAAAGCTCTCCATACTGCACTGTTTTTGTACAATTATGCAGTATGCATCATAAAAAATATTGCCCAAATTCCTTACGCTTCCCACAACATCCTAGCTACATCAAACAGGCAATGTGCGCATTTTGCCTAGGTAGCGGCAACTTGTCCAGCATTATTCAAGGGAAAACTGCATTCGCGCTGCTCGGCACATAGCGGCACACCTATGCTGCCACAGGCAAATTTGGTAAGATATTGTTGGATACGAAAAGTTGAATAACTATAGTGGATTAACTTCAAATCAGTAAGGTATTGGCTCCCCATGCTGTGTATATGTATTATTTGCAGCCGGCCGCCTTGTTCTGATTCTGGTTGGCTCACTATGAATTAAAGGGGTGGAAAAATGATCAGTATTTTCGACATGTTCAAAATCGGTATCGGCCCGTCCAGTTCGCATACCGTAGGGCCGATGCGTGCCGGTGTGCTGTTCCGCCAACAGCTTATCGAACAGGGACTGCTGGATAAAATTACCCGCTTCAGTGCCCATGTGTACGGTTCGCTCTCATTTACCGGCAAAGGCCACGGCACAGACCACGCCATCATTGGCGGCTTGGCGGGCTACGAGCCGGATACGGTGGACACTACTGCTTTTCCCAAATTTATTGCGCAAGTATTGAGCAGCAAAACCCTCACCGACATTGGCGGCCACGAAACTCCATTCGACTACGAACGCGATTTCGTGTTCCATTCTTCATTCCTGCCGCTGCACGAAAACGGCATGCGCTTGGAAGCCTATGTCGGCGATGAGTTGGCGATGCAAGAAGTGTTTTACTCCATCGGCGGCGGTTTTGTGGTAACCGAAAAACAGTTTGCCGACAGCGGCAAGCAATCTGCCCCTGTCAATGTGCCCTATCCTTATGCCAACGCAGACGATCTTATCCGCCAGTGCAACGAACATAATCTCTCCCTCTCCGAATTGATGTTCCGCAACGAATGCGCCCTGCGGCCGGAGCAGGAGGTGCGCGACTATGTGCGTGCCGTGTGGCAGACCATGAGTGATTGCATTCAGCGTGGCCTGCACGCCGAAGGCGTACTGCCCGGCCCTATGCGAATACCACGGCGTGCGCCGCTTTCACGCAAACAGTTTGAAAAAAACGGGCTGAACGATAAAGACCCGATGGCGGTGGTGGACTGGGTAAATATGGTGGCCTTCGCCGTCAACGAAGAAAACGCCGCCGGTGGGCGGGTAGTTACCGCGCCCACCAATGGTGCCTGCGGCATCGTGCCCACTGTATTGGCCTACTACGACCACTTCATTTTCTACGCCGATGAAGAACACATCCTGCGTTATTTAATCACGGCCAGCGCCATCGGCAGCCTGTATAAGATGAACGCTTCCATTTCCGGCGCGGAAGTGGGCTGCCAGGGCGAAGTGGGCGTGGCCTGCTCCATGGCCGCTGCCGGGCTGACCGAGATTCAGGGCGGCACTGTCGAACAAGTATGTATTGCCGCCGAAATCGCCATGGAGCACCATCTTGGCCTCACTTGCGACCCGGTGGGCGGCCAAGTGCAGGTGCCATGCATCGAACGTAACGCCATTTCATCCATCAAGGCCATCAATGCCTCACGCATGGCGCTGCAACGCACCACCGAGCCGGTGGTATCGCTGGACGAGGTCATCAAAACCATGTATGAAACCGGCAAAGATATGAACCCGAAATACCGCGAAACCTCCACCGGCGGCTTGGCCACGCATGTGGTGCATGTGATGTGTTGAGACTTAATGCTGTTTAGTGCCGCAGAGACGAGAAGGCTACCTGAAAATGGTTTTTCAGGTAGCCTTTTGATTGTAGCCATAGCCAAAGCAATTATTTCCTCTACCAAGCGGCGGGCTGCAAACAGTATGAATCACTTGGCAAAGCGAGCCTGCACCATTGGGAATTAAGTGCTTCGGCTATACGATATTAACGGTTGGCCTGCCGCCTATCTTCTCCTAGCTGTCGACACCGTTTGCCATACACTTTTTTACGTGCTTGAAAAGTTTTGTTTTAATGTTTGCCCGAACGCCAGATAGACCAGATAATCCACAGGCTGTTGGCAAAGGCCAAGAGATAGCCGAGGAAGCCAACAAACGACAAGCCAAACAGCTTCGGGCCGATATTGCTGCTGAGTAGGATGGATGAGCCGATAATCAACGCCGCCGTTACCATGCCCATGGTCAGCCGGTTAGCGCTGTATTCCAAGTGCCGGTTCAAACTGTCGAGGCGTTTTAAATCCAGGTTCACGTTTAGCCGACCGCTTTGCAGATTGCGGTTGAGGCGCAGCAGGTTTTTGGGCAACTCACCCAACATCTGCCCCAGCATACGGCTTTGCGTGCGGCTTCGGCGCCAAAGTTGCTGCGGTGAAAGGCGCTGACGGATAACTTTCTGCACAATCGGTTTGGCGTGCTCCAGCAGTTGGAAGCTGCCGTCCAGCCTTTTCACCACGCCTTCGAGGGTGAGCAGGGCTTTGAACAGCATCACCAAATCGCCCGGTAAGGCCAACTCGTGCTCGCGCATGATGCGGGTTAAATCGTTAATCACCTGGCTGACGCGCAAATCGCGTACGGCGGTGTGTTCGTAGTCGAGCAGCATTTCCATCACGTCGGCGCCGAGCAGGTCTTCATCGGGAACATCGCCCTGCGCCCAGTTGCTCAGAATATATTGCACGGCAAACGGGTCGCGGTGGATAAGGGCTTCAATCAGCGCATTGATTTCCTGCCGGCGCACCGGATTCAGGTAGCCTGTCATGCCGAAGTCGATCAGGCCGATACGCAAATCGGGATAAATAAAGATATTGCCCGGGTGCGGATCAGCATGAAACAGGCCCTGCCCCAGTATCATATCGAGTAGCACGTCGGTGATGCGGCAAGCCAGAATATGCCGCTCTTCGACGCCCAGTAATTCGATGTTGGTATCTTTCAGCAGGGTGGCAGCCACGTACTCCTGCACCAGCACCTGCCGGTTGCTGTATTCGGGATATACCTTGGGAATATGAACCACCGGATGGTTGGCATACAGTGCGGCAAACCTCTGCAAATGGCGCATTTCAGCCAGCAAATCGGTTTCCCTGGCCAGGCTTTTAGCAAAATATTGCACCATCTGCACCGGCTGATAGCGGCGGGTTTCCGGCATTTCCGATTCGGTGAGCTGCGCCAGATGGGTTAGAATACGCAAATCCGCCCGGATGAGCGGCTCAATATCTGGCCGGCGCACCTTTACCGCCACCTCGCTGCCGTCGAGCAGCACTGCGCGGTGCACCTGCGCGATGGAGGCGCTGCCCAAAGGCTCGCTGTCGATGTGCTGAAACACCTGCTCCGGCGGGCAGCCCAGCTGCTCGGTGAGCAGGGAGAGAATTGCCTCGAAGGGCAAGGGATTCGCACTGCTTTGCAGATGCTCGAATTCCTCAATCCATTCGGCGTTGAAAATATCAACCCGGGTGGCCAAAATCTGGCCGAGCTTGATAAAGGTTGGCCCCAGCTCCTCAAACGCCAGCCGGAAACGATGCGCCGTGCTCAACCCACCAGCATCTTCCTGCGCGGTTGAGCCGCCGAGCCAAGAAGCCCGGTTCAGCTTAATCCGGCTGAGAAAACCGCCCAAACCGTGCCGCGCCAGCGTGGCCACGATTTGACGCAAACGATTGATATCGCCCAAAGCGGGCATGGCAGATCTAACCATACAGCCCCCTTGCGGAACCAGTGTCCGCACAAACAGATACACAGCATAACATACGCGCCCACCCGTGCGCACAAACTGCCCCTATTGCACACTGCCCGGCCAAACACATTGCCGCGCCTTACCGCACTATGCTATAACATGGGCAAAACAAGAAAGTTTCAGATTGATGAAGTGGATAAAACAAGCAACCCTCTGCGCCCTGGCCGCCCTTGCTTTCGGCCTCGCTCCCGCCGCATACGCCGCCCCGGAAGGATTGGATAACGACGCACTCGAGCGCCTGATCCGCGAACGCACCAGCCACAGCAACAATGCCCCCGCATCCAGCCGACAGTCTTCATCTTCCGGCAGCCGCTCCTCCTCCGGCAGCCAAGACGAAGCCGGCGACCTCATCATGAACGCCATGAGCCTTATCGGCCTCTCCTACCGCTTCGGTGGCAACTCCCCCACCCAAGGCCTCGATTGCAGCGGCTTCATGCAATATATCTTCAAACGCAGCATGGGCATTACCCTGCCGCGCACTTCCGCCGAGATGGCCACCGTAGGCCAGCAGGTAGACCGTGCCAATCTCAAACCCGGCGACATGGTATTTTTCGGCGGCGGCGGCCGCGTTTCCCACGTTGGCATGTATATCGGCAATGACCGCTTCATCCACGCCCCGCGCACCGGCCGCGACATCGAAATCACCAGCATGAACGGCACCTACTGGAAAAACCGCTACATCACCGCCCGCCGGGTAGACCGCTCCACCCGCTTCACCCGCTAAAGGCCTGCATCATGAATATGCCCACCATGCCCAAATGGCACAGCGACGACGGCAGCATCGTATCGTGTACCGAAAAAGTGAAAGTGATGCAGGAAAACATGCAAGAGCTTTATCAGCTTGCGCAAGACACCTTCGAAGACGCCCTATTAATGGGTTGCAGCGAAAAACAAGTGCGCGAATTCCTGCAAGATTTGGTGCGCAGCGTGCACAACCCGTATAACTGATGCAAACCGCATCTGCCGATTAAGAAAAGGTGCCGTCTTGGCTTCGGTTGAGTTGTTTCTATTCAGACAAGGAAGGCTTCGGCTCGCTACGCTTGCCTTGCCCTGCCTCATCATCTGTTGCTTGAGTTTCATAAAAAATCGCCCTTGGTCTATGACACAAGGGCAATCTTTGCTTACTCGAATGCAGGCTGGCTGTCAAGCAACCGCCTAAGATACTGTTCAGATTGGGTTTTACTGCTTGCCCCTGTTGTCGGGGCGTAATATAAGGCTACCTGAAACGCAAAAGTATTTTTCAGGTAGCCTTTTTATGATGGGGGAGGAATAAATGAAAATGATACAAACACCTTTGGGCGAATGGGAAAGGGTGCGCGAAGAAACCACGGGCAGCGTTTTCTTAGTGGGGAAGTTTTTGCAGATGCCGGTATCAGTGGAGCTTGAATCGGCTGATATTGAGCAGGTGGATTTTGATTTTATTCAAGATAAGGTTTCTAAGTTTGCCCAAATAAAGCGGCAGACCGAATTGTTTTTTTGAGCACATTGCCCGAAACAGCCCCGATTTGTTGGACCTGGCGGCGGGGGTACGATTGGCTGATTGTCGGGATTGCATTGCTTGCCCTGAATTTGCATTTGGCAGCGGGGCGGGGAGTTGGAGCATTGTTTATCGGGAAAGCGTGTTTCCGATTGCGGAGCCGTATGGAATTTTGGTGAATTATTTCGGGGATGACGTGATGGGGTTTGAAGATATATCGGATGCGGAGGAATGCTAGTGAACGGTTTTGAGGCTACCTGAAAATTGCCAGCCTAGATAAAACAGCACGGTATTAAATCGGGCATAACCGCTATATAATCAAACCATTTCCACACACGCCGAAACCGATTATGGATTTAACCAACCATTTCCTTATCGCCATGCCCGATATGCAGGATAATTTCTTTGCCGAAAGCGTGGTGTATGTTTGCTCCTATTCCGCCGAAGGCTGCATGGGCGTGATCATCAACAAGCCCTCGCCGCTGCCGCTGCGGCAGATTCTGTCTGCCCAGCAGCACGCCGAGCCGCAGCATTTGTTTGACGACTATATCTTCCTGGGCGGCCCGGTGCAGGTGGATCGCGGGTTTGTGCTGCACAGCCCGGCGGGCAACTGGATGAGCAGTATCGTGATCGGCGACAACCTCGCGCTCACCTCTTCCGGCGATATCCTTCCCCACCTGCACGACGAACAAAGCGTGAAGCAGGCTATGCTGTTTATGGGCTACACTGGTTGGAGCCCCGGCCAGCTCGAGCGCGAGCTGGCGGAAAACAGCTGGCTCACCGTGCCTGCCAGCGAGCACATCATATTCGGCATGCCGCACGAGCAGCGCTACCACGCCGCCATGTCGCTGCTCAACATCGCCCCCGAGCAACTCATTCGAACCGGCGGCCATGCGTAATATCCCACACGGCACTACGCTGGCCTTCGATTTTGGCGAAACCCGCATCGGCGTGGCGCAGGGCGACGCCGAAGTGGGCATCGCCCACCCGCTGGCCACCATCAGCGGCGAGGGCAACGACAAAAAATTCGCCGCCATCGCCGCCCTGGTGGCCGAATGGCGGCCGGTGCAATTCGTGGTGGGGCTGCCGTTTTCCACCGACGGCAGCGAACACGAAATGACCCGCTTGGCCCGTAAATTCGGTCACCGCCTCAACGGCCGCTTCGGCCTGCCCGTGTATTGGGCAGACGAGCGGCTCACCTCGCTTTACGCCGCTGAACTCCTCAACCAAACCGGCCTGCGCGGCCGTAAACAAAAGCCCGTGCTCGACCAGGTGGCCGCACAGGCGATTTTGCAGGGCTTCTTTGAAGGGGGCTGGGTGGAAGAATTTCACGGCTGATCGTATGAAGAAAGGCTATCTGAAAATGGGAATAAGGTTTCAGGTAGCCTTTTTGGCAACGGGCAGGCAAATTTTTGCAGCAATGCGCTGCCTACAGCCATCTGGTTGGATCTATCCCCACTCCAATAAAAGGACGAAAACATGAAACTAAAATTATGGCCGGCCATATTGATGTTTTTGCCCGCGGTGGCTCTGGCCAAGCCTGCCCCGCGCGGCGAAGAAATCGTTTATTTCAGCGCACCGCCCGCAGATTTTGAAACCGGCTATCAGGCTTCGCAGGGCGGGCAAACCATCGTGGAATTGGTGCCAAAAGGGCAAACGGTGCAGAATTGGGAGCGGATGGTTACCCTACAAACCTTCGCCGGCAACACCCGCTCGGTAATCGATTTCCGCCGCGCGGTGTCGGACGGCTGGCGGAGCGCCTGCCCGGGCGGCAACACAATCAATCTGAGCGAAGGGCAGGAAAACGGCTATCCCTTCGCTTTGTTGCAAATGAGCTGCGAGCACAACCCGCAAAGCGGCAGGCCGGAATATACTTGGATAAAAGCGATGCGGGGCGAACGCGCGCTTTATGTGGCGCAATATGCTTTCCGCCACTTGCCGAGTCGGGAGGAGCTGACCGATGCGGCACGCCGTCTGCGCGGCATGTCGCTGTGCGATACGCGGCCGGGCAGGGCGCGCCAGCATCCTTGCGGCCGTCGTTAGGCGTATGCAAAAGGCTACCTGAAAGCTCACTATATCCGCTTTCAGGTAGCCTTTAAGCTGAATGCTGCCGCATTCTTGGCAGGCAGGGAATTGTCTGGTGTGGCAAAGTTGAACTACGGTGATGGGGTAAGAGTTGGCTGAAGTTTTTCAGGTAGCCTGTGGGGGGAAGGGGCTACCTGAAAACTTATGTGCTGCTTCTCGACAGTTCTGAAGCCCAACAGCAATCTGCCGCGATTACTCCGTTTCGTTAGCATGCTTCCCGTTTGGATTTGCAGGTGTGCGGAAGCGCAACGGCTGGGTGTGGAAACATTGTTGCCGTTGGAATCATTCAACCATTTGACGTGTCGGCGGCCTTTGCTGCGGCGGCTTGAAAAAACAGGGCGGGGGGGTATAATCGCGTCCAATTAGTCGGGGTGCTGCCTTGGGCGGCTGAGAGGATACCCGTTGTACCTGATCCGGTTAGCACCGGCGTAGGGAACTATCAGGCAGAGGATGCGGGCGGCGTGTGCCGTTCGGGTTGCTTTGCCCCATCGGGAACGGATGGTTTCTTCTCTGCTTGACGCTGCGCCCCGGCTTGGTATGCCGGGCTTTTTTGTGTGCGTTTGATACGCGGCTCGGCGGAGTGGCTTTTCAAATATAGAGAGGAAACAGTTTGATGGAACAGCAGGCAGATAAACTTTCGGTTACCGCTTCGGCGGTGATTTGGTTTGGGGCGGCGGTGTCGGTGGCGGAAATCCTCACCGGCATGCTGTTTGCGCCGTTGGGTTGGCGCATGGGCCTTTTGGCGGTGGCTATCGGCCATGTGATCGGCGGGGTACTGTTTTACCTAGCCGGGCTGATCGGGGCGCAAACGGGGCGCAGTGCGATGGAAACGGTACAGCTTTCCTTCGGCCGTCGCGGCTCAGTGCTGTTTTCGGCGGCCAACGTGGTGCAGCTGGTGGGCTGGACGGCGATTATGATTTTCACCGGGGCGCAGGCTGCGGCGGCGCTCACGGCGGGCTGGAGCGGCGCACAGATAGGGTGGAGCGTGATTATCGGTGCGCTGATTTTGCTGTGGCTGCGTATTGGAATGCGGAATTTCAGCAAAATCAATTTTGTGTCGATGGGCACGCTGTTTGCGTTAACGCTGTGGTTGAGTGTTCAGGTAGCCTCCGGCGAGCCGGCGGCAGCCGGGCAGGCAGATGCGGAGGCGATGAGTTTCGGGCTGGCAGTGGAGCTGGCGGCGGTGATGCCGCTGTCGTGGTTGCCGCTGGTGTCGGACTACACCCGCCGCGCAGCCAAGGCATGGGCGGCCACGCTTTCGGCTACGCTGGCTTATTTCTGCACCAGCTCGTGGATGTATGCCATCGGGCTGGCGGCGGCGCTGTTTGCCGGCCAGAGCGAAATCGCGCCGATGCTGCAATATGCCGGGCTGGGTGCGGCCGGGATTTTGGTGGTGGTGTTGTCCACGGTGAGTACGACGTTTTTGGATGCGTATTCGGCCGGGGTGAGCTTTCACAGCATCAGCAGCCGTTTGGGTGAAGTGGCGGTGGCATCGGCGGTTACACTGCTGGGCACGCTGCTGGCGCTGGTGTTTGATGTGAGCCGCTTTGAAGGGTTTCTGTATTTTATCGGCTCGGTGTTTGCGCCGATGATTGCGGTACAGATTGCAGATTATTTTGTGCTGAAACGCAAGCCGGCTTCGGGGGAAGTGGATTGGGTGAGCCTGGCATTATGGTTGGCGGGTTTTGTGTTCTACCGCCTGATGCTGCAATGGCAGCCGCCGCTGGGCACCACGCTGCCGGTGATTGCGGCCACGTTTGCGCTGACGCTGCTGGTGCGTAAGTTGCTGCCGACATCGGACGGGGCGGCAGTGCATGAAAGTTGAGTAGCACCAAGAGCAAAAGGCTACCTGAAAAATTTCAGGTAGCCTTTCGTGTTGTTGTAGATGGAGGAAAGTCTGTTCCCCACCATTTTTCAGGTAGCCGCTATCCGAAGGCTACCTGAAATTTTTGGCGGGTATCAGCCATTAAATACGGGCAGGATATTGGCACGGCTGAGGATTTGGGCGGCTACGTTGGCCAGCCCGAAGAAGAACACCCAAGCCATCAGCCATTTCCCGCCGTACACGCGGTAGCCTTTGCCTTCGCCGAATTTTTTGCGGCAGGCATAGAGCAGCAGGGCGGGCACGAATGCTGTCCACACGGTGGCGGCAAAGCCGACGTAGCTGATGGCGAGCACGAAGCCGGTGGGGAACAGCAGGCAGGCAACGAGTGGAGGCAGGAAGGTGAGGGCGGCGGCTTTGCTGCGGCCGGCGCGGCTGGTGCCGAAGCCGAACAGGTCGGTGAGGTAGTCGAGCAGGCCGAGGGTTACGCCGAGGAAGGAGGAGGCGATGGCCATGTAGGAAAACAGGGAGAGTACGCGCACCAGCCCGCTGCCGGCCACTTGGGCGAGGGCGGCGAGCAGGGCGGCCACGTTGTCTTGCGCGGCAATCACGGGGCCGAACTGGCTGCGCGGCAGGTTGCCTTGCACGGCGAACTGCCAGAGGGCGTAGATCACCAGCGCCACTAAAGTGCCGAACCAGAGCGAGCGTGCCACTTTTTTGGCGTCGCCCCGGAAGTAGTCGAACAGGCCGGATACGTTGCCGTGGAAGCCGAAGGAGGCGAGGCAGACGGGCAGGGCGGTACCGAGATAGATCCAGTAGCTGCCGTTTCCGCTGCCGGCGGTATCGAATAATACGGCGGGCTGGGCGGAAAGGAGCAGGCCGCCGTTGGCCCAGAGGAAGGTCATGATCATGCCGCCGATGAGGATGGTGGTGCCGCGGTCTACCCAGAAGGTGGACCACCATACGCAACCGGCGAAGATGAGGGCAAACACAATCTGCCCCACCCATAGCGGCGCTTGGAGGGTTTGGGCAGTGAGGTTGCCGCCGGTGAAGATGTAGGCATAGGTAAGCAGGTAGAGCACGAAGGCCACGGAGAGGCCGGTGATGATGCTCCAGCCGCGGCCAAGCAGATCTTTAACGATGGTGTCGAAGTTGGCGCCGGGCGGGTAGTGGGTGGTGGCTTCGAGAATCATCAGGCCGCTGGAGAGCATGGAAAACCAAGTGTAGAGCAGCACGATGAGCGAGCCGACAAACCAGATGCCGGCAGTGGCGGTGGGGTTGGCGAGCATACCGGCACCGATTACAGTGCCGGCGATAATCATGGCGCCGCCGAGTACGGAGGGTTTTTGATTCATGGTGATGTGGGTATGGAGTGGGTTTCGGTATGGTTAAAGCACTGCATTGCTTCCTACTGCGTTGGCTTGCCTTGCTGTCTGTGGCTCACCGCCCTGTAGGAACAAATCATTGCTTCCGCCACACCCTGGGGCAGGAAAATGAAACGGCCGCCCAAATCTGCAGCGACCGGAGGCGGAATTATACAGGGCAGGAGCTTGGCTTGACTATATGGTTTGCGATTTTTGCGCGCCTGGTTTTTGGCATATTCTCACGTTATTGCTTATTTAATGGCGTTTAGTTTTTAATATGCAGTTTTGTTGTCATGTTGTTGCTTGGATGGTGTCTGGCAGGCAGATCATACTGCTTGAGCTGTAGGCTACCTGAAAATAAATTGTTAGCTTCGCGGAAACGGGCAAAGCTGGTTGGAACTTGGTTGAAGCCTTATGTTTTCAGGTAGCCTGTGGTGCGCAACAAGTAACTTGCTGCCTACGCGGCAACTGTGATTGGCTTGGTGATGCCGCATATATTTCGACTAGAGAAAAAGGCTACCTGAAAATGCCGGATAGGGTTTTCAGGTAGCCTTTTCAATCAGGCAGAGCGATTGGTTTAGAACAGGGCATCAATCTCTGGCGAGGGTGCTGCGCCACCACCGCCGTTTTGCGGCTGTACCGGCTCTACCGCGGTTTCTTCCGGAATCACCGGATCGCCGCCTGCGGCTTGGATATCTTCAGCATCAGGAGTGGCACCACGGTTGTCGATAGCCAGGCGCGGGCTGGTGCTCTGCTGCTCTTGCAGGAAGTATTCGCCGCCATTGCGGACAATCTTCGCGGGCATCGGCATGCCTTTTTGCGGTACGCCTTGGAGCGCATAGCGCATGTATTCTACCCACACCGGCAAGGCAATCGTGCCGCCGAAACCGGCGCGGCCCATGCTGCGCGGTTTGTCGAAACCGATATACACCACGCCCACCAAGTCGGGATTGAAACCGGCAAACCAGGCGTCTTTGTTTTCGTTGGTGGTACCGGTTTTACCAGCAATATCGCGTCGACCCAGTGCGTTGGCGCGGGCACCGGTGCCTCGGCGCACCACGTCTTGCATAATGGTGTACATGATATAGGCGTTGCGCGGATCGATAACCTGCGGCGCACTTTCGCCGGCCACCAAGGGCTTCATCTGGGCACGCAAACGGCCTTGATTATCTTCAATCCGGTCAATCACATAAGGTGATACTTTATAGCCGCCGTTGGCGAATACAGCATAGGCCTGCGCCATTTGCAGCGGGGTAGTTACACCACTGCCCAAGGCCATAGACAGCGAATCGGGAATTTGGCGGGCATTAAAGCCGAAACGCTGTACGTATTGATGCACTTCGTGCACACCTAGTGCCATCACGATACGGATGGAAACCATATTTTTAGATGCAGTAAGCGCCTGGCGCAGGGTGATGAAGCCGGAGTAGCGGCCATCAGAGTTTTTCGGGCGCCACGGACGGCTGCCGCTACCCATGCCGGGCAATTCGATCGGGGCATCGTTGATGGTGGTGGCGGCAGTCATGCCTTTAGCCAAGGCAGCGGAGTACACGAAGGGCTTGAAGGTAGACCCTGGCTGGCGTTCTGCTTGAGTGGCACGGTTGAAGCTCTTACTGTGGAAGTCGAAACCGCCCACCAAGGCGCGGATAGCGCCGGTTTTGCTGTCTAATGCCACAAATGCACCTTGCAACTCGGGCATTTGGCTGATTTGCCAACCGCGGTCAAGCTTGCGCACGCGGATAACCGCACCGGGGCGGATAGCGTTGTCTTTGCCATTGTTGATAGTACGCGCTACATAGTTGAGAGCGTTGCCGCTGATTTTGATGCGGTTGCCACCTTGTGTGTAGGCTTCAATCGAAGAGCGACTGGCCTGCAACACCACGGCCGGTTGTAGGCCATCTACGGTGTAAACCGTATCTAGATATTGATCCAAGTTTTCATCTAAGGCATCGGCTTCTATTGTTTTTAAATCGATAAAGGCTTCTGCACCACGATAAGCACCCAGCCCGAAGCCTTTCAGGGCACGGCGTAGGGCTAGGGTGGCCACTCTTTGGCTTTCTGAGCTAACGGTGGTGTACACACGGAAGCCTTGAGTATAGGCATCTTCGCCGTATCGGTCGTACATTTCTTGGCGAACCATTTCGGCTACATATAAAGAGTTTTGGTCAATCTCTACCTGTTGGCGTCGGTAATGCAATTCTTCAGCCAACGCTTGGTCACGTTCCGCGGGCGTAATCATCTTTTCTTCAACCATGTTGTTGAGAATATAACGCTGGCGCAAACGGGCACGTTCGGGGTTCACGATCGGGTTGAAAGAAGAGGGCGCTTTAGGCAGGCCGGCCAGGATGGTGGCTTCGGCCAAAGTTAGCTCTTTAACTGGCTTATTGAAGTAAATCTGCGAAGCGGCAGCAAAGCCGTAGGCGCGCTGACCCAAGTAGATTTGGTTGAAATATAGCTCCAAAATCTGTTGTTTGCTTAGCGATTGCTCAATTTTGTAGGCCAATAATGCCTCATTGAATTTACGGCGGTAGCTGCGCTCGTTGGTGAGGTAAAAGTTGCGGGCTACCTGCTGGGTAATGGTACTGGCACCAGATTGCACACCGCCGGCACGGAAGTTGCCGATCAGAGCACGAGCTACACCAGTAACGTCTACCCCCCAGTGTTGATAGAAGCGTTTATCTTCTGCAGCGATAACGGCATTGATTAATACCGGTGGAAATTCGTCAATTTTGGTAAAGGCGCGACGCTCTTCGCCATACATGCCGATGAGTTTGCCGTCTGATGAATAAATAGTCAGTGGCATCCTAGGTTGATAATTAGTTACCGTCTCTAAGCTGGGGAGTTTCGGATAAGTTACCAAAACTGCAATAGCCAGTAGTCCGATACCGAATAAGGCCAGCCCCAACAGTAATCCAAAGACAGTTTTAAATATTTTTCTAAACATAGTTACAAATTTTTCTATCAATAAGTACTTTGACTAAAGTAAACTATACCTTAATTTATGCAAGAAAACGCAAAACCTGATATAAATTTACCTGTGACCATTCAACCGGTCTTTTAAAGGGAGGCTTAAAGATGCGAATATCAAAAAAACCAAGAAAATCAAAACAAAAGACAAAAATGTCTTTTGGCAGCAAAGGCTGCTTGGGCGTGGATATTACGCCAACTGCCATTAATATGGTACATCTTGCCGGCAGTGTTCCGGGTAATCTTCGGTTGGAAAATTACACCATCCAGCCCCTGCCCAAAGGTGTTATTATAAACGGCAACATCGAAGATCATGACCAACTCGTGTCATATTTACAACAAGCTTACCAACAGCTTGGTAGTAGTTGCAAGAATGTAACAGCAGCTTTACCGCAGGCTTTAACTAACATACAAACGATTACTTATGATGCCCGTAATTCTGATTTACCGGTAGACGAATTCGTTGAGTTGGAAGCCAGTCAAACCATCGGTTCTGATAATCTGAGCTATGATTTCCAAGTTACTGCCGAATTGCAAAACGGCAACGTGCAGGAAATCGTGATGGCTGCCGCTAAACGTGATGATGTGGATCTGCGCATAGATTTGTTCGCAGATGCTGATATTCCGTTATCACAGCTGGATGTGGATACTTTTGCTGTTGTGAACGCGTTCTCTGTGTGGATTGATCAATTCGCTCCCGACTTGGAGCATCAAAAACTGGCTATCTTCCATGTGGATGAAGATCAGACCAAAGCTTTAATTCTCCAAAATGGCAATATTGTATATAAACAAGAAACCAATTTTGGTAACAAACAGCTAACTCATAACATCCAGCGCCAATATAAATTGAGTGAGGATGATGCATGGAGTATGCGTTTCAAAAGCAATAAGCCTGCAGATTTTCAAGGTGCTGTGGCTGATCACTTTAATAGCCAGCTTACTCAAGAGATTCAAAGGGTTCTGCAATTCTATTACACCACGGTTAGCAGTGATTACCAAGACAGTGTTAAGCACATCTTAATTTCTGGATGCCCGTTTATGCAGCCTTTCGGTCTTGCAAAAAGCGTGTACGCTCAAACCAATATTTCTACTCAACAAGTGGAGCCTATTGCCAGCACGCAAGGTGGTAAACAAGCCGAAACTTCGAAATTCAATTTAGAATCCGGGCAATTGACCGTTGCATTTGGATTGGCTGTAAGAGGATTGTAAAATGATTCCATTAATTCAACTAAATATGCTCCCCTATCGTGAGGAGCAGGATAAACAGAAAAAAGCACAGTTTACCAGGCTGATGGTGTTCTCTGGTTTGGTTGGTGTTGGTTTGCTGGTGCTGACTTATGTGTCACTTAGCGGCATGATTCTGAACCAAGAATCTCGCAATCAGCAATTAACTGATGGTATTGCACAACTGGACATCCAGATCAAAGAAGTGGAAACCTTAGAGGCTGAAAAACGGGACTTCTTAGCTCGAAAAGCAAAAGTAGAAGAACTGGAAAACAAACGTTTTGAAGCAGCTAGGATGATTGACTCCTTGAATACCGTTGCACCTGAAGGTGTCTATCTAACAGGAATTAAGGCAAAAGATGTCAGCACTTATACTCTGTCTGGTAAGGCTACTAGTGATAGCAAAATTGCTGATTTTATGCGCGTGATTCCAAGTACCAATGTGTTTGGTCAGCCTTCATTGGATAGCATCAATAAAGTAGAGTCGGTACAAGAGTTTGAATTAACTGTAGCTGTTTCTGCCTCTGCACCGATGAATAGTGATTCTGCAAATATTGCTCCTGTTGTAATGCCGTCAGAATCTGCTTCTGCTACTGGCAATATTTCTGCATCAGTACCCAATACGCCTGTAGCACCTGCGTCATCTGCTACAGCCACTTCCTCCCCCGCGAATTAATGGAAGGATGAAATCATGGCACAAAAAATTGATCTTAATACCTTATATAAACAGAACAAGCTAGTTCAGCTTGGTGCTGGTATCGTTATTGTTCTTCTCCTTTTGGTTGCAGGCTACTTTGCTGTGTTTAAAGGGCAATGGGAAGAGTTTGAAACTTTGCAGCAGAAAGAGGAACAGTTGAAGCAGGAGTATCAGGATAAGGCCGATCAGGCAGCCAATCTGCCGGTTTTGAAGGAGGAATTAGAGCAAATTCGTACTGCATTTAATGTGCTATTAAAACAGCTGCCAACTGATGCAGAAATCCCGAACTTGATTCAGGAGCTGCACCAAGCTGGGGCTAAAAATAGTATGCGCATGAATAGTGTGAAACCTCTGCCACCGGTGGATCTTGATAACGTACAACAATTGCCTTATGAAATTTCTATTTCAGGAAATTATGAGCAAATTGCACAATTTGTACGTGATGTAGGTCGTCTGTCCCGTATCGTAACCTTAGATAAGATCAATCTTGCTCCTGCAGATGCAAAAGATAGTAATGGCATACTCACCTTAACTGCTAACGCTAATACTTATAAGGCGTTAGCTCTGAGTGAGGTAGCTGCTGCCTCGGCTGCGTCACAAGCTGAATGATAAGACTGATTCTTTATAAAGGATTTTATAATGAAGAAAAATATACTATGGTGCTCAGCAGTTCTTTTGCTGACGGCCTGTTCTTTGACAGAGGGCGATCTGCAGCAGTGGATGGATAATGCTCAGGCAGAAGCAAAAAGTAAGGTGCGCCAACCACAGATACCGACTATTTCAAAGTCTCCTGAGTATGTGGACCCTGTCATTAATGGATTGAATATATTTGATCCTAAACGGCTGCGAGTGAACCAACAATCTGGTATTAATGCTCCAAATCCTGATAGACCAAAAGAGATTTTGGAAAACTTTAGTTTAGAAAGCTTGCGTTATGTAGGTTCTATTAAACGAGGTGGGCAAGTTTCCGCTTTCGTTGAGGCAGGAGGTCACACCTATACCGTACGCGTTGGTAATTATCTTGGCCAAAACTATGGGCAAATTACAGCTATTACTCCAGATAAGTTGATCTTATCGGAAGTAACTGAAGACAGCTATGGTGCATGGCAACGTCGAACAGCGGAGTTGGAGTTAAATGCTTCAGACGCTTCTAACCAATCAGAATCTAATTAAACTTACCAAGGGATTTACGCTATGAAAATCAAAAAACTGCAATATCTAACCGCTTTAGGTATGAGCTTGGCCATGCAAGGCGTACTGGCTGGTAATATTACAGATATTAACGTCTCGGCTTTGCCAAATAATCAAAAAGTTATCAAGATTCGTTTTGATCGGGATATGCTGAAACCAAGTGGTTTTATTACTACTACCCCTGCCCGTATTGCTTTAGATTTTCCAAATACTGGTGCTAACCTGAGTCAGCCGGTACTTCAATATAACGACTCACTGCTTAGCCAAATCGCGGTTGCTCAGGATAGTAGTAAGACTCGTGTTTTGCTCAATTTGAATAGACCTGGGCAATACAATGCTGAAATCAGAGGTAATGAAGTCTGGATTTATTTGAATGAGACAGGTCAGACATCCTCTTCGGCTATAAGAGCCACAGCTCCTAGCAATCAAATCCAACAAGAGTCTCTTGGTGTAACTGAGAACAGGACTACTGCAGGTCAGAATGCTCTTGGTAACAATACTGCAAATGTAGCTGTTGATTTCCACAAAGGTGCAAATAATTCAGGTGTGATTGAAATTAATACTGCTGGCTATCGCGGTACTCCTGAAGTTAAACAGCGTGCCAATAACTTGGTTATTTTGCTGAAAAATAACCAACTGCCAATTGCTGCGCAGCGAAATTTGGATGTAACTGATTTTAGTACCCCGGTTCGTACCATTAGCTTACGTCGTTTGGGTAATGATACTGAGATTACCATCAAAAATCAGGGTGGCTGGGAACATAAAGTTAATCAGTATGCTGGCCGATACACCATTACTGTTGCTCCTAAAACTGTAGTGGCTGAGGATGGACTTCGCAACCGTAATCGTCACTTTACTGGCAAACGGGTTTCGCTAGATTTCCAAGATGTGGATGTGCGTACCATCCTGCAGATTTTGGCTAAAGAATCCAATATGAACATTGTGGCCAGTGATAGCGTTTCTGGCAAAATGACTTTGTCATTGAAAGATGTGCCTTGGGATCAGGCTTTGGATTTGGTGATGCAGTCGCGCGGGCTGGAATCGCGTCGTAACGGTAATATTATCCGTGTTGCTCCGGCGGAAGAGTTCCGTAAAATTGATGTTGAGACACTGGAAAATGCTAAGCGTATTGAAGAACTTGGTCCTCTAGTGTCTCGTACGTTCCAGTTGAAATACAAAGATGTCAATGAATTCCGTAAGATTCTGAATATTAATGAGAATGGTGGGTCCAATAGTGGTAATAACAGTAACTCTTTATTGAGTAGTCGAGGTTCTGCTGTTATTGATCCAGCTACGAATACTCTAATTATTAAAGATAATCAGAATGTTATTAAAGAATTTGAGCGACTGATTGATCAGCTGGACGTTCCTGCCCGCCAAGTGATGATTGAGGCTCGTATTGTTGAAGCTACGGACGGTTTCTCCCGTGCTTTGGGTGTGAGATTTGGTTACGACCGTAGATTTGGTTCAACCCGAGTGGGTAGTGGTTTGGGTGGTGGCTCCACTACTACGGGTAACATCTTTAATCTCGCTCCAAACGTAAACTTGCCGGCTACTGCGGCTACTTCCTCTTTAACCATTGTCCGCGCACTGTCTTCCGGCGCGTTGGGCTTGGAACTGACCGCTATGCAGGAGCAGAACCGTGGTAAGATTATTTCCAGCCCGCGCGTGCTGACTCAAGATCGCAAGGAAGCCACTATCAAAGCTGGTCGTGAGATTCCTTACCAAGAAGCTGCTTCCAGTGGTGCTACCAGTACCAGCTTCAAAGAGGCCGTATTGGGCTTGACTGTTACTCCGCAAATCACGCCTGATGGTCATGTAATTATGGATATAAAGCTGAATAAAGATTCAGTGGATGCAAACTGTAGCGTATTGGGTACTCCTTGTATCAGCACTAAAGAGCTGGTTACCCGTGCGATGGTGGAAGATGGTGGTACCATCATCTTGGGTGGTATCTATGAGGAAGATAACTCTAATGCCCAATACAAAGTACCGTTGCTGGGTGATATTCCTGTTGTAGGTAACCTGTTCCGTGGTACTAAACGCAATAACAGCAAAAACGAACTGCTGATCTTCATTACTCCGCGTATCATGGGCAGTGAAGGCAACGTTCTGCGTTACTAAGCCACACTTTGCCGATTGATTCGGTTACAATGCCTGCCATGGATACCATGGCAGGCAATATTTTTTTTATCGGATTGATGGGTGCGGGAAAAACCACTCATGGGAAGCAGTTGGCAGCGTTGTTACAACGTGATTTTATTGATAGTGACCAACTGATTTGCCAACGCACCGGTGTTTCTATTTCCACTATTTTCGAGCTGGAAGGGGAGGGCGGTTTTCGCAAGCGCGAAGCTGCCATTATTGACGAACTGACCCGCCGCCATCCCATTATCCTCGCTACCGGTGGTGGAGCTGTCTTATCGCCCGACAATCGCCATTGGCTGCATACACGAGGCATGGTGATCTATTTGCATGCTACCCCTGAAATTCTATACCGGCGCATTCAATATGATAAGAACCGCCCTTTGCTTCAGGTAGCTAATCCACTCGATAAGCTGCAAACACTCTACCAACAGCGCGACCCGCTTTACCGCGAAACAGCACATCTCGTGTTTAATATTCCACCGCAGCACTCCTGCCCGCAAATTACCAAGCAGCTGTTGCAGCTGATTCAACAACATCAACATAGCCAAGAAAACCGATAATGCAAACCCTGTACGTCCATACCACCGGCCACAGCTATCCCATCCACATTGGCTCTCGCTTGCTTGATAATTTAGCCGAATATATCCGCCCGCATATCAGCATCAAAGCCGTCATCATCAGTAATCAAACTGTTGCCCCACTTTATCTTGCTCCCGTTCAAGCAGCTTGCCAACATCTCGGCATTAGCGTTTGCGACATCATCCTGCCTGATGGCGAACGATACAAAAACAATGAATCTCTCCAGCAAATCTACACTGGCCTGTTGCAGCATCATGCCGATCGGCGCACCACCATCCTTGCTCTCGGCGGTGGCGTAATCGGCGATCTTGCCGGCTTTGCCGCTGCCACCTATCAGCGTGGTATCCCCTTCATTCAAATTCCCACCACCCTGCTCAGCCAAGTCGATTCATCCGTGGGTGGGAAAACCGGTATCAACCATCTCCTCGGCAAAAACATGATCGGCGCGTTTTACCAGCCCCAAGCCGTCATTGCCGATACCGCTACCCTGCAAACCCTTCCTCCGCGTGAATTTTCCGCGGGGCTTGCCGAAGTCATCAAATACGCCTTGCTCGGCGACATTGATTTTCTCGCTCGGCTCGAACAAACCATGCCCAGCATTATGCAGCAAGAGCAAACCGCTCTCGCCGATACCATCCGCCACTGCTGCCAAATGAAGGCGCACATCGTTGAGCAGGACGAAAAAGAACAGGGCATCCGAGCCCTGCTCAATCTCGGCCACACCTTCGGCCATGCCATCGAAACCCAAATGGGCTACGGCAACTGGTTGCATGGCGAAGCTGTAGCCGCCGGCATGGTACTCGCCGCCCGTCTATCCGAGCGTAAAGGCTACCTGAAAACCGCCGACACCGAACGCATCATCCGCCTGCTGCAAGCCGCACGATTGTCCGTTGAACCGCCGGAGTTTGCGATTGATACCTGGCTTGCCCACATGCAGCACGACAAAAAAAATCAAGCCGGCCAAATCCGTCTTGTTATTCTCAAACAGCTCGGCCAAGCTGCAGTGGAAGCTGGCTTCAGCCGTGAAGACATGGCAGCCTTGCTGCAAAGTACCTGACTTCCTATTCCAAGTTATGTTGTGAATTTACCGCCGGTGCAGCAATACGAATCAATACTAATCTTATATCGGGATCACATTACCTAAAAAGCTTAGTTTTGCAGAGGATCACCTCCTCCATGAAAACCTCGTTAGTTCCGTAGAACCCCGTTTTTCCTGCGGAGCTAAATTTCAGGTAGTCTTTGCTTGTTCACACGCCCAAATAGCCTTCGCGGCTGGCGAGCCAGCGTTCCAGGTGTTTTT
>CAUPYH010000025.1:0-22200 GCA_963515595.1 uncultured Eikenella sp.
GCGGGCAAAAACGCCGTGCGCCGCATGGAGGCGTGGGATGCCTTCCCCGAAATGGCCACCCGCCTCGGCGCGCCGCTACCCGCCTACGCGCCGCCCACACATTGGACACGCAAACAGTTACGCAGCATGGGCCCGCTGGCGCAATACTGCACCGACGCCGCCGAACAAGCGCTGAAACAGGCAGGTTTGCTCGACGATCCCGTTATCCGTAACGGCAGCATGGGTGTGGCCGCCGGTTCTTCCAGCGGCAGCACTGCCGACGTGCTCGACATCGGCCTGCTGCTCGCCCACCAGCCCAACAATTTCAACGCCAACACCTATGTGCGCATGATGCCGCACACCACCGCCGCCAACGTGGCCATCTTCTTCGGCCTCACCGGCCGCCTGATTCCCACCTCCAGCGCCTGCACCTCCGGCAGCCAGGGCATAGGCTATGCCTACGAAGCCATCAAATACGGCAAAATCCCCATGATGCTGGCCGGCGGTGCAGACCAGCTCTGTCCATCTGAAGCCTTTGTGTTCGACAGCCTCTACGCCGCCAGCCGCCGCAACGGCGAACCCGAACTTACTCCCCGCCCCTACGACGCAGCGCGCGACGGCCTCGTGCTCGGCGAAGGCGGCTGCATGATGGTGCTGGAAGAACTGGAACACGCACAGGCACGCGGCGCGCACATCATCGCAGAAATCGTCGGCTACGGTGCCAACTGCGACGGCAGCCACATCACCCGCCCCGAGATGCGCACCATGCAACGCTGCATCGAACTCGCCCTCGAAGACGCCGCACTGCCGCCTTCCGCCGTCGGCTATGTCAGCGGCCACGGCACGGCCACCGAACAGGGCGACATCGCCGAAACCCAAGCCACCGCCGCCGTGTTCGGCCACGTTCCCATCAGCTCGCAAAAAAGCTACCTCGGCCACACCCTCGGCGCTTGCGGCGCACTCGAATCCTGGTTTGCCATCGAAATGATGCGCGGCGGCTGGTTCGCCCCCACCCTGAATCTGAACGACATCGACCCCCGCTGCGGCGAAGCCGACTACCTCACCGGCTCCGGCCGCCGCATCGACACCGAATACGTGATGAACAACAACTTCGCCTTCGGCGGCGTGAATACGTCATTAATCTTTAAGCGTTGGTAAGGATCGTTGTAACTAAGAGGCTACCTGAAAACAGTTTGAAATATTTTCAGGTAGCCTTTCGTTTGTTTGTACGTGCTTGGGTAAACACTACTGCTGTGGCTACCTGAAACGATTGTGCTTCGGGCGGCTACTTTTCAGATAGCCTTTGCAGCCCGCTATCTGCCCAACCCCTAATTTCCGTAAAGCCCTGCCAACAAAGCCTCGGCGGGGTAAGGATAGGTTAATCAGATAGCGCAAGCAGCGGCAGTTTTCTAGAATAGCCATATTTCTTAACAGCTGCCGGAAAGGGCAGGCGGAGCAGAATGAAAAAACCGTTGAAATGGATATTGTGGGCGGTGGCGGCGCTGGCCGTGGGCGCAGCGGGCTATGCCTTTTTGAAGCCGAGCAAACCGCAAACCACCTATCTCACCGAAGAAGTGAAACGTGCCGACGTGCGCCAAACCGTATCCGCCACCGGCGAGATTTCCGCCGCGCAGCTGGTGGACGTGGGCGCCCAGGCTTCCGGCCAAATCAAACATTTGTATGTGAAGCTCGGGCAGCATGTGGAAAAGGGCGACCTCATCGCTGAAATCGATTCCACCACCCAGCTCAACGCGCTCAACACAAATAAGGCCAAGCTGGAAACTTATCAGGCGCAGCTCGTGTCTGCCCGTGTGGCGCTGCAGAACGCCGAGCGCAAATACCGCCGCGAGCAGGCTCTGTGGGCGGAAAACGCCACTTCCAAAGAAGAGCTGGAAAGCGCGCAGGGCTCGTATGCCGCCGCCAAGGCGCAGGTGGGCGAGCTGCAATCTTCCATCCGCCAAACCCGTATCGCCATCAATACGGCTGAAGCCGACTTGGGCTACACCCGGATCACCGCGCCGATTTCCGGCACGATGGTTTCGGTGAAAGTGGAAGAAGGGCAAACCGTGAACGCAGTGCAAACTACGCCCGCCATCGGCCAAGTGGCCGATTTGAGCCAGATGCTGAACAAGATGCAGATTGCCGAGGGCGACGTAACCCGCGTGAAAGCCGGCCAAACTCTGCTGTTCACCACCCTGGCCGACCCCGACAAAGAACGGGAAGCCAAGCTCGACAGCATCGACCCGGGTTTAACCACCCTGTCGCAAGGCAGCTACACCACCAGCACCGACACCACCAGCACCGCCATCTACTACTACGCCCGCGCCCTCGTGCCGAACGAAGACGGCAAGCTCGCCATCGGCATGACCACGCAAAACAACATCGTGATCGGCGAAGCCAAAAACGTGCTCACCGTACCTTCCACCGCAGTGAAGCAGCGCGGCCGCGAACGCTATGTGCGCGTGCTGAAAGCGGAAAACCAGGTGGAAGAGCGCACGGTTACCGTGGGCATCAACGACGGCACGCGCACCGAAGTGAAATCGGGCGTGAAAGAGGGCGAAAAAGTAATTGTGTCGGAAAGCGACGGCACGGTGAAGGAATGGCAGGGCGGCCCGCCGATGTAGGCCGGCTCCCACTTTGCCATATCGGGCTACCTGAAAACCTAAGGCTACCTGAAACCATGCTGTAAAGCCTGTTACGGGTTTCAGGTAGCCTCCCCGCCGCAACGAAAGCCGCATGCATATGAACCTAATCGAATGCCGCAACATCAACCGCTATTTCGGCGAAGGCGCCAACCGCGTCCACATTCTGAAAGACATCAGCCTCACCATCCAAAAAGGCGATTTCATCGCCATCATCGGCCAATCCGGCTCCGGCAAATCCACGCTGATGAACATCCTCGGCTGCCTCGACAGCGCCACTTCCGGCTCGTATCAAATCGACGGCGTGGAAACCGTGCAGATGAGCGGCGACGAACTGGCCGCGCTGCGCCGGCGCAAATTCGGCTTCATTTTCCAGCGCTACAACCTCTTGGGCGCATTGAGCGCGCGCGAAAACGTGGCGTTGCCCGCCGTGTATGCCGGCATGGATCAGAAAGAGCGGTATGAACGCGCCACCCGGCTTTTGGCCGATTTGGGCTTGGAAGGCAAGGAAGACAACAAGCCCAACCAGCTCTCCGGCGGCCAGCAGCAGCGCGTGTCCATTGCCCGCGCCCTGATGAACGGCGGCGAAATCATCCTGGCCGACGAGCCCACCGGCGCGCTGGATTCCGGCAGCGGCGAGATGGTGATGGAAATCATCAAAGAGCTGCACGCCAAAGGCCACACCATTATTTTGGTCACGCACGACCCGAAAGTCGCCGCCTTTGCCAACCGCGTCATCGAAATCAAAGACGGCGAAATCATCTCCGACACCAGCAAAAACGAAAGCATCCCGCCCAGCAGCGTGGAAAGCCGCACCGAAAAGCCATCTTGGCTGTTTTTCAAAGACCAGTTTGTGGAAGCCTTCAAAATGTCGGTGCAGGCCATCATGGCGCACAAAATGCGCTCCCTGCTCACCATGCTCGGCATCATTATCGGCATCGCCTCGGTGGTGTCCGTGGTGGCGCTGGGGCGTGGCACGCAGGAGAAAATCCTCTCCGACATCAGCGCCATCGGCACCAACACCATTGGCGTGTATCCCGGCAAAAGCTTCGGCGACCGCCACCGGGGCCGCATCCGCACGCTCACCATCGCCGATGCCGAAGCCATTAGCAAACAAAGCTATGTGGACAGCATCACCCCGATGGTGTCCTCAGGCGGCACGGTTACCTACCGCAACACCAACCTCACCGCCCAGCTCTACGGCGCGGGCGAGCAGTATTTCAGCGTGCGCGGCATCAAGCTCGACCGCGGGCGGCTGTTTGACCAGGCCGACGTGGACGCCGCCGCGCAGGTTGTCGTGATCGACCCGAACACCCGCAAACAGCTCTTCCCCGACGGCACCGACCCCATCGGCCAAACCATCCTGTTCGGCAAACGCCCGTTGCGCGTGATCGGCATCAGCGCCGAAGACCAAAACGGCTGGGGCGGCGGCGACAGCCTGCAAATGTGGGCGCCCTACACCACGGTGATGAACCGCATCTCCGGCGAGCGCCACATCAGTTCGGTAACCGTGAAGATCAAAGACGACGTGAGCACCTCCGTGGCCGAACAGGGCATCAAAGAGCTGCTCTTGGCACGGCACGGCAAGGAAGATTTCTTCACCAGCAACAGCGACAGCATCAAGCAGACCGTCGAAAAAACCACCGGCGCGATGACCCTGCTGATTTCCTGCATCGCCCTGATTTCATTGGTAGTAGGCGGCATCGGCGTGATGAACATCATGCTGGTGTCGGTAACCGAGCGCACCAAGGAAATCGGCGTGCGCATGGCCATCGGCGCGCGGCAGGGCAATATTTTGCAGCAGTTTCTGATTGAGGCCGTGCTCATCTGCCTCATCGGCGGCGCGGCCGGCATCCTGCTTTCCTATTTAATCGGCCTGGGCTTCAACGCGCTGGCCAGCGAGTTTGCCATGTCGTTCTCCACCTGGTCGATCGTGAGCGCGGTGTGCTGCTCCACCTTCATCGGCGTGCTGTTCGGCTTCATGCCTGCCAAAAACGCCTCCAAGCTCAACCCGATTGCCGCCCTGTCGCGCGATTAGCGGCTACCTGAAAGCGTGAGCAGCCATCAAGCTAAAACCGCCCGATATTTTCAGGTAGCCTGCAAGGAGTAGGTAGGGGCTACCTGAAAACAGGGTAAACAGGATTGCAAGCTAAAGCGAACGATTTTTCAGGTAGCCTCCAACCGGTAACCCAGGCTACCTGAAACCCACCAGACACCCAACCAAGAAACGAGGGTTTATGAAACCGATCACCCCATCCATCCCACCCGTGCGCGCCGCCGCGCTGGCCCTGCTGCTGGCCGGCTGCGCCATCGACCAAACCCCCAACACCCAAATCGGCCTCGCCCAAGCTCAGCGCGAAGGCAGCGTGCAAACCGCCGCCGGCGAAAGCGGCCACTGCACTGATCCCGCCGGTTGCGCCTACCAAACCGAGGGCGATTGGTGGCAAACTTTCGGCAACAGCGAGCTCAATGCCCTGGTGGAACAGGCCTTGGCTAATAACGTGGATTTGAAACAGGCCGCCGTCAGCGTGAACAAAGCCCTGTATCAGGCCAACATTCTCGGTGCCAATCTCGTGCCTGAATTCAACGCTTCACTCGGTGCCAATGCCAACCGCAACCTCGATACCCGGCAAAACAGCCACAGTTACAGCAGCCAGCTCGGTTTAAGCTACGAGCTCGATTTATGGCGCAAACTCAACGCCGCCGCCTCTGCCCAAGCGTGGGAGCAGCGCGCCACCGAGCAAGATTTGGCCGCCACCCGCCTCACCGTAATCAACAATGTGGCCGATGCTTATTTTCAGGTAGCCTATCTCAACGAAGCCATCAAGCTCACCGAAAAAACCATCGAGCAATACAAACAAATCCTGCAAATCGCCCGCAGCAAATATCGCCACGGCCGCGTGGCCTCGATTGAGGTTACTCAGGCCGAGCAATCCCTGCTTGCCGCCGAAAACAGCCTGCTGTCGCTGCAACAGAGCCGCAGCAACACCGAAGCCACCCTGCGCAACCTGCTCAACCTGCGCCCCGGCCAGGCAATGGCCGTGCAGCCCGAATCCTTCCGACTGCCCGAAGGCGGCAAACTTTATTTGAATGTGCCCATCTCCACCCTCGCCGCCCGCCCCGACCTCATCGCCGCCGACTACCGCCTGCAGTCCGCCCTCAAAAGCCAGCAGGCGCAATACCGCAGCTGGTATCCCAGCATCACGCTGAACGCCGCGCTGAGCACCTCGTCCGAACACAGCAAAAACCTGTTCAACGTGCCGATATTGGGCGGCAGCGTCAGCCTCAACCTGCCCTTCCTCAACTGGCGCACCATGCACTGGAAAGACCGCAGCGCCGAAGCCGACTTTGAAAACGCCAAACTCGCCTTCGAAAAAGCCCTCACCACCGCGCTCAACGAAGTCGATACCAACTACCGCCAATACCGCGCCAGCCGCCAAACCCTGGAAAACCAGCGCCGCCGCCACCGGCTCGACGTTGAAAACAGCCGCTACTACCGCGTGCGCTACCAACACGGCCGCAACGAGCTCAAAGACTGGCTCTCCGCGCTGAACACTGAATACTCCGGCGCGCAAAGCCTGCTCGAAGCCCGATACCAGGCCTTGCGCTACGAAAGCATGGTGTATAAAGCCATGGCCGGCCGTTACCAAAAAGCTTCTGCCCCAACGGCACAGCCGGCGCAGTAGTTCGGCGCCTGATTTATCTGTGGAACAACCAAACCGGACGTTCATACAGCCGTCCGGTTTGGTTATTTTCAGGTAGCCTTTGGTCATACCAGCAGCAAACAGCCATTACCTAGCGGGAGGCTACCTGAAACTTGATGATTAGGTTGGTATTGCCCTGACATTTTGCTCTGTCTGCGCCCCATATTTTCAGGTAGCCATTTGCTGCTATCTCGGCGATTGCCAACGGCGCAAGAGGCTACCTGAAAAGCGTCAATACAGCTCAAACCCGACAAACAAACTTTAACCTTCGCCTGCTGATTTTTTTGTAAAAACCAACAATGGTGTTATCCGATGGCGATTTGTTGACCTAAATCAAATTATTCTTGATCCAGTATATTTTTGTACTGAATCTAGGCTTTTCCGTCTAAAACGTGGCAAAAACAGCCTCGCTCGCTTGAAAATTTAACGTAATTATTCCCACAAATATGTTAAGCTTATGCCGTTTGGTAGTTAAGACGTTTGCGTTTTTAGCATAGCGTTTGATTGCTGGATAGGGGGCTGCCAAAGTTGGGCAGTATGGCCTGGCCAAGCAGCCGTTTTATGTTTGTTGAATCGGAGTATTGTTATCATGAACAAACTCAAAAGCTTCCTGATATGGGGCGTTGTGGTGTTGGCCGGCTTGGCCGCCTTTACCACTTTGGCTATCCATCGTGGTGAGCAGGTAAGTGCGGTATGGATGGTGATTGCTGCCGTCTCCGTATATGCCATTGCCTACCGCTTTTATAGCCTCTACATTGCCAAAAACGTAATGCAGCTTGATCCCAACCGGCTCACGCCGGCCGAGCGCCATAACGATGGCTTGGACTATGTGCCGACGCACAAAGGCGTGCTGTTCGGCCACCATTTTGCCGCCATCGCCGGCGCCGGCCCGTTGGTAGGCCCGGTGTTGGCCGCGCAGATGGGTTATCTGCCCGGCACGCTGTGGATTATCTTCGGCGTGGTGTTTGCCGGTGCGGTTCAGGACGCGATGGTGTTGTTCGTGTCCATGCGCCGTGACGGTAAATCCTTGGGCGACATCGTGAAACAAGAGCTGGGCACTGTAGCCGGCGTGATTGCCTCCATCGGTATTCTGATGATTATGGTGATCATCATGGCCGTGTTGGCGCTGATTGTGGTGAAAGCATTGATCCACAGCCCGTGGGGGACCTTCACCATCGCCACTACCATCCCGATCGCTCTGTTTATGGGTATCTACACCCGCTATATCCGTCCGGGCAAAATCGGCGAGATTTCCATCGTCGGCTTTATCCTGCTGGTGTTGGCGATTGTGTACGGTAAAAACGTGGCCGAAAGCTCCTTTGGGCATATCTTCGACCTGGAAGGTCTGTCTATCGCCTGGGCGGTGATGATCTACGGTTTCATCGCTTCCGTGCTGCCAGTGTGGCTGCTGCTCACCCCGCGTGACTACCTCTCCACTTTCCTGAAAATCGGTACCATCATTGCATTAGCCTTGGGCATTGTCATTGTTAGCCCGCCGCTGCAAATGCACGCCGTTACCCGCTTTATCGACGGTACCGGCCCGGTATTCTCAGGCCATCTCTTCCCCTTCCTGTTCATTACCATCGCTTGCGGTGCGGTATCCGGCTTCCATGCCCTGATTTCTTCAGGTACCACGCCGAAAATGGTGGAAAACGAAGAGCACGTACGCATGATCGGCTACGGCGGCATGATTATGGAAAGCTTTGTGGCCATTATGGCGCTGGCTGCCGCTTCTTCGCTTGATCCTGGTGTGTACTTCGCCATGAACAGCCCGGCTGCCCTGATCGGCACCGACGCTGCCAATGCCGCACACGTGATCACCACCCAGCTGGGCTTCCCGGTAAGCGAAGCTACCCTGCTGCACGTGGCCAAAGAAGTGGGCGAACACACTATCCTGTCTCGTGCAGGCGGTGCGCCGACTCTGGCCGTGGGTATGGCTCACATTATGAGCCAGCTGATCCCGGGCGAAAGCATGATGGCATTCTGGTATCACTTCGCGTTGCTGTTTGAAGCCCTGTTCATCCTGACTGCTGTGGACGCCGGTACCCGTGTGGCCCGCTTCATGATCCAGGACTTGGGCAGTATCTTCTACAAACCCTTCGGCAACACCGACAGTCTACCGGCTAACTTGATTGCCACCTTTATGGCCGTTGCACTGTGGGGCTACTTCCTCTACACCGGTGTAACCGACCCGCTGGGCGGTATCAACTCCCTGTGGCCGCTGTTTGGTATCGCCAACCAGATGCTTGCAGGTGTGGCTCTGATCCTGTGTACTGTGGTTCTGATTAAGATGAAACGCGACCGCTACATTTGGGTTACTTTGGTTCCGGCGCTCGGCGTATTGTTGGTAACCTGCTATGCCGGTTGGCAAAAAGTGTTCGATTCCAACCCGCGCGTAAGCTTTATGGCCCACGCTGCCAAATATAAAGCGGCTTTGGCCAACGGTGAAATCTTGGCTCCGGCTAAAACCGCCGAAGAGATGAGCCGTATCGCCTTCAACGACTATGTAAACTCCGGCCTGACCGTGCTGTTCTTGGCTGTGGTGGTAGTTGTGGCTGTTTACGGCTTCCAGGTAGCCATGAAGGCTCGTAAGGTTGGCTGGCCGACCGCCCAGGAAATCCCGCCGGTATTCCGTAACGAAACCGCCGGCGCAAGCTCCGAGGCTGTGAATGAAGCATAAGCTGAAACAGCGTCTCCATCAGGCTTGGAAAACAGCCAAGCTGACTGCCAACCTGATGGTGGGCGTGCCGGATTACGCCAACTACGTGGCACGCCAACGGCGCTATAACCCCAACGCACCGGTGATGACCGAGCAGCAGTTTGCAGACTACTGTCGTAAACGCCGCTGCGGAGCCAACGGCGGCCGCTGCTGCTGATTCCGGCTTTAGCCAAACCAAACCGCTTGGAAAGACATGCCCTTTCAAGCGGTTTTCTATATGCAGCGATTGGCATGCTGAGCACAGAGACCATGCCTTGCTACTATTGGTTGCAATATTTTCAGGTAGCCTCTTCACCTTTTGAAAAGGCTACCTGAAAATACTCTTGTGCCTTGCGATAACAATGATTTCTGCCCATGGCGCTATTTTGCCTTGCCGTACTGCCGACGATCGTTGCCCCGTATACGAAAATAATAGCCTCATTTAAGATAAAGAGGACAATTCATTACCCATAGGAAAGCCAGATTGGGATACCGAATGAATAAAAAGCTACCTGAAAACGGAAAACCCGCTTTCAGGTAGCCTTTAAACCTATGATCAGCCCTTAAAACCGTACCTCAGGCGGCGCTTGGTGTTTGGCGCGGTCGGGGAAGTCTAACAGCTGTGCCGGCTGCCGATGGCCGAAGTAGGCGGCGATGATTTTGTGTGGAAACAGTTGGCACAGTGTGTTGTAGCCCATGGCTGCGTCGTTATAAGCCTGCCGGGCGAAGGCGATGCGGTTTTCCGTGCTGGTGATTTCCTCAGCCAGCTGGCGCATATTGGCGGCGGCCTGCAAATCCGGATAGGCCTCAATCTGCACCATCAGGCTGCGCACGGCCTGGGTGAGCTGGGTTTCGGCGGCAGAAAGCTGCGCCACCGCCTCCGCATTTTCCGGCCGTGTGCCACCCAACACGCCGGCAGCCTGATTGCGCGCCTGCGTAACCTGCGTAAAGGTGTCGTTTTCATGTTTCAGGTAGCCTTTGGCGGCGGCCACCAAGTTGGGAATCAAATCATGCCGGCGTTGCAGCTGCACGCCGATTTGGGAGAAAGCATTTCGATATTGGTTTTGCGCGATTACCAAACGGTTGTATACCATCACGCCCACCACGCCGCATGCGCCCAGCAGCAAAAGAATCCACAGCATCACGGTCTCCTGGAAATGTTAAAATGGCCAGCCCATCTTACCATATAGTTTGTGCGAACAGTGGCTTGAAGCGGTTTCAGGTAGCCTGCAATCTATTCTCGGAATGTTCATCGTGCTAAACCTCCCCATTCTTATCTCCAAAACCCCGCACGCGCTCTACCGCGCCATGTTCTTCTACATCGTTGCCGCATTCGGTATCAGCTGGTTTCTGCCCGTAAACGGCGTGCTATGGGGCATACTGCTGGCGACCGCGCTGGTGCTGTATCTGCGCATCCGCTCGCTGGCACGCGGCGAAAAACGGCTGTACGACAGATTCCCCGCCGGCAAAAGCGGCATCTCTTCGCTGCAATGGATTTATCTGCTGATTGCCGTTACGGGTATGGTTGTCGCCTTTTACGGCGGCACGGCGGCCTCATACGGCGAATTGCGCGAAGCACGCGGCATCATTCCCGCCAAACCATATAGCCAAATCTCCGAATGTTATGCCCGGCAGGAGGCCAAACAAAAAGACCTGTTCGATTGGATACTGCCCTACAATGCCTGCCGCTATAAAAGCAGCATCAGCTACCTTCCCTTCCCTAACGGCGGTGAGACCCTGTATTTGAACTGTGCCGCCAATCTGTACGATGCCTGCGAACTTGCCTACGCCCACGCCGGCAAACCGGCCGTGGTGAAATACAGCGGCTCGCGCCTGTATGAAATGGAAGTGGACGGCGTGCCAATCTACCGTTATGCCGACCAAGCCGCCCGATTCAACCGCGAACGCAAAGCCGCCCTGCTGGACGCGCTCATCGCCGTGCCGCTGTTCGCCCTGCCGCTGATGTGGTTCCACCGCCGCTTCGACGATTGGCAAAACGAGCTGGCCGAAGGCGAAACCGTGCCGGACGAAACGCCGCAGTGGTGGAAATACACCGTGTTGTGCTGCTGGTATCTGCCGCTTGCCGCCGCCTTTGCATGGGCGGGCATCGGCTGGTGGCGCAATATTGACGAGCCGATTGCATTGACCATCGGGCTGCTGTTCATCGGCGCGTTGCTGTTTTTCACCCTGCGCGGCGCGTATCGCGTGTTTTATCCAAAGCAGCCTGCATCCTAAAACGGCTTCACATCAACGGATAGTGATTGTCCACACAGCCGCTGACCACATTCAGGTCGTCTGAAAGCGCAGCTTCAACGAAGTTAAAACGAAGTTTCCGAAGGAAGCCGAGTTTCTGCGAAGCTAAAACGAGTTTCTGCAGAGCCAAAAGGCTACCTGAAACTTAAAAAAGCAGCCTGCACCTTGGTCAAAAGTGCAGGCTGCCTGAAATCATCCATCCCGTTGCCTATGCTACGCTTGCGGCACAAGCCTTTTCAATCAACTCCCTTACCCAGCGATACGCAGGATCTTTATGAGTCCGTTCGTGCCAAATCAGTGTTTTGGTAAAGCCTTGAATTTTAAGAGGTGGTTCAAAGCGCTTGAGATTAGGCAAGTTGGCAATCAAACGCTCAGGCACGACTGCCAATAGATCGCTTTGCGCCAGCAATTCGGGCAAAACAATAAAATTTTGTACCGACAGGCTGACGTTTCTTTGTAATCCCATTGCTTGTAGGGCTTTGTCGGTAACACCGCTGAAACTGCCGCCATGATAGGAAATCAAGGCTTGTTCTAACCGGCAAAACTGCTCAAGGGTAAGTTGTGCCTGTTGGGCTATTGGGTGATCGTGGCGAACGGCACAGATATAACGCTCGTCATACAAATTTTTTGCGTGAATATCCGGTGCTTGGAAGTCCGGTGTAACCAGCGCAAAATCGATTTGCCGCTGTTCAAGCTGGTTTTGTACGAGGCTTTCGTTAATCGCCAGCACCGCCACCTTGATTTTTGGGGCTTGAATTTTCAGCAACCCCAGAAACGGCACAATCACAGCGTGCATTGCGTAATCGGTGCAGGCGATGCGTATGGTTAGTTCCGCCGTTGTCGGATCAAACTGCGGCGGCTGTAATAATTGCTCCACCTCGTTCAGCACCTTTTTCACTTGCGGGGCAAGTTCTAACGCCCGATTGGTCGGCACAACGCCCCGCTGCACCCGCACAAATAGCGGATCATCAAAACTGTCACGCAATCTTGCCAACACGCCGCTCATGGCCGGCTGCGTAATCGCCAAACGCTCGGCGGCTTTGCTTACGCTTTGCTCGTCCATCAAAGCCGCAAAGGCTTTCAGCAAATTCAAATCAAGTGTTTGTAGAGACTTCATTTTTAGCTCCCTGCCATCTTTTCATATCATTTTACATGATAGCAAATATTTCAAATAGCGATTTCACTTATATCTAGCCCCACCCTATAATGCCTCACATAGCAAAACGCGACTAACCATTAACAAAGAGGACTTTACTATGAAAACTTATTCACAACCTGCAATCATTTGGCCGGAAAAATATACTCCTGGCGAAACCGACAACTACGTTTCCAATGAAGTAATTGTAAAAGGCTTAAGCGTGGCGGATGTGCTGCCTTATTTAGCAGATACCAAAGCATGGGGCACTTATTATCACAATGCGGAAAATATCGTGGTGGGCGACGGTTCAACGACTAAGCTTTCAGCGGATGCTGATTTTGTGTTTGATACTTTTGGCTTTCACGTTACCTGCAAAGTAGAAGAATTTGATATCAGCGAAGATGGCAATCTCGTTCGCCTTGCATGGTCCGGCACGTTTGGCGAAGGCGAAGATTTCAGCGATGTGTATCACGCTTGGATTTTAGAAAACCTGCCGAACAACCGCGTGCGCGTCTTAACCGAAGAAAGCCAAATCGGCAAACTCGCCAAAGGCTTGGCAGAAACCGTGCCAAACCCAATGGTAAACGGCCATCAAGCATGGTTGGACGGTTTAACAAAAGCAGCGAAAAATAAAGCGGCTTATTAAAAGTGCGGTGGGATTTTACATCAAAAGTAAAATCCCGCTTTTCTAAGGAGACTAGAATGAAACTGAAACAACTTTTTGCAATCGGTTGTCTTGGACTGACTTTACAGGTGCAGGCTGCTCCGTTTATCCGCTTGGGCGAACTGAATGTGAAGCCCGAACAGCTTGCCACAACCCAACAGGCGATTAAAGAAAATATCCGCACATCAATCCAAACCGAACCTGAACTTTCGGCTATGTATGCGATGCCGCAGGCTGACGATGCCCATAAGATTTATGTGTTAGAGGTCTATCAAAACGCCGAAGCCAAGCAGGCACACAACCAAAGCGAACATTTCAAACGCTTTGCTCAAGCCACCGAGCAGGCTTTTGCAAGTAAAAGCCTTACGCCATTGAAAGCGCAATTCATCAGTGAAAATAAAACCGCCTTACAGCTGGGCGGTAACTATCTAGTCCGCTTGCAAGCCTTGACCGCCAAACCGAACCAAACACAGGCCATTCGTCATGCGTTGGCGAAATACCGTACCGCAAACGAAGAACTTTTAGCCGTTTATGCCAGCACGGTAGAGAATCAAGACGAACAATGGCGCATCGTAGAAATCTATGCCAGCCCTGCGAGCTACGAACAACACCATCAAAGCCAAGCCTATAAAAACTATCGCAATGAATTAAAACCGCTACTGGTTAGCCAAGACATCAACAGCGTCTTAGATGGGAAATTTTTGATGAATAAGGGCGGAATGCAGTTTCAATAAGTTTCCACAAAGCTATATCACGCTGGGAAATATGCTGACTTCGGCAGCAATGATCGGCATTGACAGCACCCCAATTGAAGGTTTCCCTTATGCCAAAATGGAAGCATTATTAGCGGAAAAAGGCTTGTTTGATCCGAAAGAATTTAAGTTAAGCGTGATGGCGGCATTTGGCTATCGCAAGCAAGAACCTCGCCCCAAAACGCGTCGAAGTTTTGAACAAGTGGTGGAGTTTGTTAAATAATCTTACCCTTTACACCCTATTCTCTCGTACAGTTCGCAACCGGAAGGCACTTTGCTGATAATTTCCAGCTAATTTTCCCCACATACAATCCCCACAAACGGCGCAGACCGCTTCATATTCCCATCCGTAAGGACCACTACCATGAAAAACATTAAATTTACCTTAGCCATATTTTTCGGCGGCATATTCGCTTTATGGCTGCTTGCTACATCATTTCCAGACCAGTGGGGCGTATTTCCCATACGCAACCTATTGCTGCAACTAACTGGCACCATCAGCATACTGGCCATGAGTGGCTGTCTGATACTTGCCGTGCGTCCCAAAATGCTGGAAACGCCGCTCGGCGGGCTGGACAAAATGTACCGCCTGCACAAATGGCTCGGCATCATTGCCCTTTCAGGCAGCATCCTGCACTGGACCTGCAAACAATTCCCCAAATGGCTTATCGAACTTGGTCTGATTGACGGAAAACGTCCGCCACGCCCGCCGATGCAGGAAATATTGACATTAAAAGATTGGCTGGCTACCCAACGCCACTTTGCCGAAGAAATTGGCGAAATCGCTTTTTATGTTGCCCTCGTCCTGCTTGTCGCCGCCCTCATCAAACGTATACCCTACCGCTGGTTTGCCAAACTCCACATACTTATCGTCCCCGTTTATCTCGCGCTCGTGTGGCACACCACCGTGCTGGCAAATTTTGCCTATTGGTCGCAACCGCTGGGATGGCTGCTCATCGCAGCCTTACTTGCAGGCATCGCCTGCTCGCTGATTGCCCTGTTCAAGCGCATCGGCAAACCGCAAAACGCCACCGTATCCGCCCTAAATCAAAACGGCAATCTGCTCTCCCTGACCCTGAACGCCCCGAAATGGCAGGGACACCGCGCAGGACAATTCCTCTTTTTACGCGCACACGGAGAAAGCCACCCCTTTACCATCGCCTCCGACTGGCAGCCTGATAACCAACAGCTCACACTCGTTATCAAAGACTTGGGCGACTACACCCGCCGCCTGCCGCAGCGCCTAAACATCGGCGACACCGTGCAAATTGACGGCGCATACGGACGTTTCGACTTTTCCGATGGACAAGCGCAAATCTGGGTCAGCAACGGTATCGGTTTTACCCCGTTCCTCGCACGACTCAACGAACTCGCCAAACAGCCCGCCACCCAGCCGATAGACTGGTTTCATGCCGATAGAAACCTGCCTGCCGAAACATTAGCCCACTGGCAAAATTTAGCGCAACAAGCCAATGTCAATTTCCACTATATCCCCTCCGAAACCCAAAGGCTCACCGCCGAGCATATCGGGCAGACCGTCCGCGACAGTGCAAACCGCAGCCTATGGCTTTGTGGCAACCGCAATTTCACTCACGGCATCTCAGACAGCCTAAAAACGCGGTCGCAACATTTGGAGTTGTTTGAATTCCGCTAAACAGCTGCAGATACAAGGCAGCCTGAAAGCACAACTTCAATGAAGTTATTAAGTCCAAAGGTCGTCTGAAAAATAAAAAGCAGCCTGCACTTTGGAAATTGGATTTCAAGCTGCTTTTTTAACTTCGTTGAAGCTGCGCTTTAGCTTCGCAGAAACTTCGTTTTCTGTAAGTTCAGCCCGGCGCGGTGCGATGGTTTTGATTGCCTTCAAGTGAATATGCTTTTGACAGAAAAGGATATTTACTATGGTAATCTTGACCGTGGTCTCTACCAAGGGTGGCATTGGTAAGACGACCGTAACCGCCAACCTGTCCGCCGTACTGGCCGATATGGGCTTTCGGGTGCTGATGATCGACACCGACACGCAAGCCTCGCTCAGCAAATTCTATCCGATACACTACCGCGCGCCCAACGGCGTGGTGGAACTGTTGTTGGGCAAAAACGACGAATCCGTCATTCAATCTACCATTTCCAATACGGTTTATCCCAATCTGGACATCGTCCTGTCCAACAACATCCGCGACGACGTGCAAAACAAAGTGCAGAACCGCCCCGACCGGGCCTTCCTGCTGCGCAGCAAGCTGGTGCACCCCTGCATTGCCGAGAATTACGACGCAGTGTTAATTGACACCAAAGGCTCGGTCGGCGTGATTCAGGATGCAGCCTGCTTTGCCGCCAACCTGCTGCTCTCGCCGATCATGCCGGAAACACTGAGTGCGCGGGAATTCGTTTCAGGCACACAAGAAGCTTTAGATCGGCTGGCGCATGGCGCGGTGATGAACTTGCCGATTCCACCGCTGCGGGCGTTGATTTATGCCCGCGACCGCACTAAAGATGCGCGCATCATTACCGAGGGCATCAAGGCCTATTTCAACCAGAGCTTGGATGGTAAAAAACAGCTACTGCCCTTGGAAATCCCCTATGCCAAAGCCTACAAGGAAGCTGCCACCCTGCGCATCCCGGTGCACTGCCACGAATGGACGCATTCCGGCAAATCGGAATCCGCCCGCCAACAGATGATCCGCCTGGTCTACGAACTGTTCCCGCCGATTAAGGAACAGCAGGTGGAATGCCACCTGTTCGGCGACCGGCTGGAAAACCTGCTGCCCGAAGAAACGGCGGCCGGCACAGGTGCGGACAATACGCCGGCGGAGGTACGGTCATGAGCAGCGACAACCGACCCGCTGTCCTGCAGCAGGACATGAAACCCATCGGACAGCCCCGCAAGCCGCAACTGAGTGTTGAAACCGCCCTGGCCGGCCTGCTGGTACCCGCACCCGCGCAAACCAATATGGACATTGCGCCCAAGGACGACGTGTTCCCCGGCTTGTTTATGAACGTATCGGTGCACGAAATCGACTTCTTCGACAAAAACCCGCGCACCCGCCACGACCCGGAACAGTACGGCCAAATCAAACAGTCCATCCGCGAGGCGGGAGTACAACAGCCGGTACACATTACCCGCCGTCCCGGCGACAACCGCTTCGTGCTGGCGCAGGGCGGCAACACCCGCCTGAAAATCGTCCGGGAACTGTATGCCGAAACCGGCAACGAGCGTTTCGCCGTCATCCCGGCCATCTTTGCCGAATACACCTCGGAGGCGGACATCCAAATCGCTCACCTGATCGAGAACGAACAGCGTGCGGAGATGTGTTTTTGGGATAAGGCGCAGGCCTATGCCGCGATACGCGGGATGTTTCAGGCGGAGAGTGCGAAGAAGCTAAGCCTGCGCGAGTTGGAACAATTATTTCTGACACATGGATTATCTTTATCTTACAAAACACTAGGATTGATGTTCTTTGCAGCCGACCACCTCAACGATTTGGGGATGCTGGCACAGTCTCTGTCCAATCAAAAAACCTTCGATATCCGCAAACTCTATTACCAGTTCCAAGACAGTCTGAAAGCAGCCGATATTGCCGCACAGCTGGACGGCTTCTGGAGCAGCAACCTGAGTGCGTGGGCGATGGAGCAGACGGAAGCCGGGACGCAAGAGCCGGACATCTCCGATCTGGGCCGCTACCTGCAACGGCGTTTCGCCGAAGCATTCGGCGACGTGCTGCCGCAGCAGGGACAGGAACCCGGGGCTGCAACAGATTCCTCCGACATAAGGCTACCTGAAACAGACGGCCATACCGGCCAATCCCCTGCCACAGCCGCCGGTACCGCCAGGCTACCTGAAAATTCTCGGCAAGCCGCAAGCGCCGCCACATCAACCCCGGCCGATACCCCCGCCACCGTTGCGCCGCCGCCCGATGCGGCTGCGAAACGGCACGATGGTGCGCAGTCGGCTGCGGCAGCGCCTGTTACCGCAGATACACCCGCCTATGCCGATCGCGATGCGGCACTGCAAGCCCTGCATCGGGCCGTCCGCAGCCTGCTTTCGGCGGTGGGGCTGAATGATTGTTTCCGTATCCATGCGGCCTTCCCCTATGCCTTCTATCTCGAATATCCCGACTTCCGACACCTGCCGCAAACCAATCCGCAGGCGGTTTTCGCCATCGACCACCTGCACGCGGAGGCGGGCAACGTATTCGTCTTCCTGTGCCGCGTGTCCGGCCAGGACCGGCTGATGTCCGACTTCTCGCTCGGGGAAGCCAACCCCATCCTCGGGCTACCTGAAAACTCTACCGTGCTGGCAGCCTATCGTGATGCCGACGTCTGGGACGAATACGTCACCATGGGCATCGGCGAGCGCGCCTACCTGCTGGACAGCGTGTTGGAGTGGCAGACCGCCGACACGCCGTACAGCGCGCCGGTGGCGGCCATCTTGGCGGCCATGCGCGCCGTGCGTACTTTCGATGCGGGAGGCGGCCATGACTAAGGCTAAAACCCGTCACGAAGCGTGTTACCGCCTGCGTTTGGAGCGACGCCACCCGCTGCACAGCCAAATACTGACTCTGCTGGTTTCTTTCCTGATGCGGCCCGAAGGCGGCCGGGAGGCAGCCGACGCCGGCCTCCCGCCCGGCTGTGCCGATGCTTTCGAGATGCTGGCCAAACTACCACCCGAACAGTTGCACACGGTGGCCAGTCTGTTGGACGGCGTAGTGGAAATCCACCTGCCGACGGCCGCGCTGGCCGCGGCGGTACACGAGGTCGCCGGCAGCCAAGAGCGGCGGCAACTTTGCCTGCAGCGCAGCGAATGGCTGATCCGGCACGGCGGCAGCAACCGCATGATCCTGCTGCTGTGCCCGATGCTGTGCGCCGATGATGTGCGGCAGCTGCGCCGACGGCTGGGCATCCCGGTCAACAAGGGCCGGCTGCCCGCCTTACCCTTGGAAGTCCGTTTGTCGGTGGCGGCCGACTGGCAGGCGACGGCGGGCGAAACCGACACCTTCCTGCGCTACCGGGCGCTGGCCGAACGCCATCCCGGCTACACCCTCGGCCAGCTGTACAGCACGGTGGCCGCCGTCGAAGGAGGCTGCCTGTGAAACCCGTTGCCGGACACTCCGTCCCGACCCTGTCGCCCGAGCTGTTCGGCGGCGGTCCGACGTATTGGGACAACCGCGACACCGCTTATCTGGCCGCCCTGTGGGAGGAGCCCGTGACCTATGTGGTGCAGTTCGCCCAGGCTTTGGATTCGGTGACGGCGGGTTATTTCCTCAGCTGCTACGTTACCCGCTACCGGCCCGGCGAATGGGTCGCCCTCAACGAAGACATCGTGCGCCGGGAAACCGGTTTGGGCGGCGGCAGCTGGTACCGCGTGCGCCATCTGCTGCTGGAGGCGGGCATCCTGGCCAACGAACGCCGCCTGAACGTGTCGCTGTATTGTTTGGACGGGGAGCGCTTGGAAGGATTGCTGCGCCGCAACGGCGACCTGTCGCTGTGCGCCGTCACCGCCCCGCCGGTGTCGCTCAACCGCCTGCACCTGAAAACCCTGCTGCATTACGGCCTGTCGGTCAAAGCCTGCCTGTTGTTGGCGGCGGTGCAGGCCGATACGCCGCATACCGCCCTGGCCGAACGGCAGGCCTGCAGCCCGTGGGTGGCGCTGCCGGAACAGGCCGTTACCGAACGTACCCGGCTGAGCCGCCGCGAACAGCGGCTGGCGGCCGAAGCGCTGCGCGGCATCGGCGTGCTGGAAACCAAGTACGAGGGTTTCCCGAGGATGCGCCACTGCCGCTACAGCCTGCGGCGGCTGGCGGAACTGGGCGACGGCTATATGCAGTCGCTGACGGTGTGAATAGGAATTGGAACATGGTTAAGGAAACATCATTACTGGATATGGCCGATGCGCAAATCCTCGGTTTTATCGCCCACCGCAGGGGAAACAGCCTGGCCGACTTGGTCGGTGCCATGGGTTTGACTTCCCGTGAGTGGGAGGTGTTGAAAGACGAATACCCGACTGCTGCCTATCTGGATGAGGCGGACATTCGGGAAATCGAAACGGCATTACGCAATCAGGAACAGACATGATGCGGCATCAAGGCATAACCGATCAGCCTGTCTGAGCAACCAAGGAAACAGCTATGGACATCATGCGCCCCGAACAAAGCGATATCAGCGCCGCCCTGCAGCTGGTGCAGGCACTCAGCCTGACGGCACTGGGCTACCATCCCGGCAAGCTCGACCAGTACGGCGAACCGGTATGGCTGGACGACGCTGACAAACCCGGCGTGTTGGACGAATTGTGCCGCCTGTATCAGGACTGCAATTTGGAATGGTTGCTGGCGGCCTTGTCCGTGCTGATTTCCCCCGGCCGGGGAATCATTGACGAGGGCAGCGACATTTTGCAAATCCACCCGCGTTGGGAACAGGCTGTGCAGGACAGCCGCCGCCTGGACTGGCTGATCCGTGCCGGCAGCGTGGCGTTTACCGACAAAGAAACAGACGATGACGGCGAACCCCTGCCGGAGAAACGCCGCGTATTGAACGAGACCTATTGGATTTCCGGCTACGAACCGGCCGGCGAAGGCGGCAACGAACGCGAAGCCATAGACGCTGCCATGCGGCGCGACCAAGGGTGATGCCGTGAAACTGCCCGCCCCCGACCAATTCAACCACGACATCATGCGCTGCCGGCAGGCCCTGCAGGGCGGGCGCACCATCGCCGTTTACAAATGCTTGGTCGATGCCGCCGGTTCGATCAAAGCGGCGGTATTCCTGTCGCAACTGGTCTATTGGACGCGGCACGGAACGGCGGTAGTGGAGCGGGATGGCTGGATCTTCAAATCGATTGCCGAGATGGAAGACGAAACCGGCCTGAGCAAACGCGAACAGGGCACCTGCAAACAGAAACTGCTGGAGCGCAACCTGATCGAAACCCGCCGTTTCGGCTTCGGCGCACGCTTGGAAATGCGGCTCAACCTGCCGGCCCTGGCTGCCGCCGTCTGTGCCGCCAACGGCAGGCCGTCTGACGGCAGGCTACCTGAAAATATCGATCTGGCCGCCTTCCGCCAACCGTCCGACCTGTTCTTCCTGCGTTATTTCCAAGAGCGTATCGCCTACCACCGGGATTTGGCGACCCTGACCGGCTGCATCCACTCGGCCATCATGCTGTCCTTCATCATGCAGCAGTGCGTGGCCAAGGGTGCCGGGTCGGAAGAACGCTGGTTCGTCAGCTTCGACATCCCGGCCTGGCAGCGCCATCTGTCGCTACCCTACAAAACCCAGCTGACCGCCCGCAACAAACTGAAGAACCTGCAATTCATCATCGAAAAACACTTCTTCGCCTCACGCCGCATCTTTACCCTGCTCAACGGCCGCGCCATCTGGTCGGCACTGGAGCAGAGCGTCCGCGACGAACGCCGGGCCGCACCCGAAACGCAAACCGAGCCCTATCCCCTTGATTATCGCAGAAATGACAAAAGGGATAATACAGCTGTTACCGAACCGGAATTAAGAAATGACAAAAGGGCGAATACAGGTATACGCTTTCAGGAAAATGCCGCCGATACCGGATTCGCCTCCGTTGAAACCAAGCCGGAGGCAAGAAATGACAAAAGGGACAATACAGCCGTCACCAATCCGGAAAGCAAGAAACGACAAACGGGAAAATTAGGAAGCGACCATCGGGAAAATACAGAAAGCGCAAAAGGGCGAATTATTAAAGATTCAGATTACCCCCAGTTCCCTATCGGGAACGACTACAACAAAGCACCCAGCCGCACCGGACAATCAGCTGTGGCGGCAGATGTGGGGGGTGTGCCTGCTGCGCAGGAGGGAAACCCCGCCGATACTGAGGGCAAGCGCTTCGACGGCCTGGTTTATCCGCAGCACTTCGGCAGCAGCCTGAAAGCCCAAAGCCGCAGGCTGTTCGACAAGCTGCTGCCCGCCGCCGATAGCGAAACCCTGCAGGAGATACTGGACGAGATTGCCGGCCAGACCAAACCCGTAACCAGCCCGCTCGGCCTCCTGACCGTGTTGTGCCGCAAAGCCGCCGCCGGCGAACTGCTGTGCATCCTGGCACCGCTGGTACGGGAGAAACGCGAACGGCAGCAGGCTTGGGAGAAGCAGCGGTTGGAGCAGGAACAACGCTTGCAAAAGCAGGCGGCTGCGGCAGCAGGCAATGATGCAGCGCGTGCCAATTCGGAAGATTTGCGCCGTTCCGTGCTGCATGCGGTGGGGATACGGCCTGCCGAAAGCAGTAATTAGGGCGGATAGGGGCCGCCGTAAAAATATTTTGTGCGACAAAAGCCTTTTAAGGGTAAGGGGCGGGAATGGCGCAATCGCTTGTGACCCCCGGTCACAAAACCCTAGGGCGGGAATGGCGCAATCGCT
>CAUPYH010000026.1:0-21569 GCA_963515595.1 uncultured Eikenella sp.
CTTTGCTTCGCCAAAGAAAGAAAGCAAAGAAAGGCGACTGCGGGCACAGGTTTGGCTTTGCCAAACTTCCCTCACTTTGCACGGTTTTTCGGGCGGGCTCGCAACTTGCGGCTGCGCCGCTTCGAACATGCAAGCCCTTATTCCCCGAAAAACCGCGCTCCGCTCGGCTGTGCCAGCAGACGGATGGCAAGATCGATAGGTTTAAGGGAGAGTTAACTGTATTTATAGTGAATTAAATTTAAATCAGGACAAGGTGACGAGCCGCAGACAGTACAGATAGTACGGCAAGGCGAGGCAACGCTGTACTGGTTTAAATTTAATTCACTATATCTTGTTAGATGTCCAAGGCTACCTGAATCAGTAGGTTTTATCCCGCCTGTCGTAATATAGGCTACCTGAAATTCCATCCGCTTCATTTTTCACGTATCATCTGCCTCCCCGCAACCAACGCCAACGTCATGACTACCTTCACCCACCAACACACCGCCCACTGCGAAAGCGGCGTGATGTCCACCCTTCTCACCCACCACGGCTGCGCCATGAACGAAGCGATGGTATTCGGGCTGGCTCATGCGCTTACCTTTGTGTATTTGCCCGTAGTCAAACTCAATGGCATGCCCCTGATTTCCTACCGCATCGCCCCGCGCGGCATCATCAAAAACGTTTGCCGCGCCCTCGGTGTGAAGCTGGATATGCGCAAATTTGCCCAGGCCGAGCGTGGTGCGGCCGCGCTGGATGAGGCGCTGTTGCGCGGGGAGATTGCCGGTTTGCAAACCTCCGTGTATTGGCTGCCTTATTTTCCGCCCGAAATGCGCTTTCATTTCAACGCCCACAATCTTTTGGTGTATGGCCGCGAAGGCGGGGATTATTTAATCAGCGACCCCGTATTTGAAACGCCCCAGCGCTGCGCCGCCGCCGATTTGCAGCGCGCCCGCTTTGCCAAAGGCGCCCTAGCCGGCAAAGGCCTGATGTACACGCTCGATACCGCCAGTCTGCCGACAAAGCAACAGCTGGCCGAGCGCCTGCCCGCCCTGCTGTATGCCGCCATCCGCAAAAACGCCAAACAAATGCTCGCCCCCGTGTTTTTCGTGGGCGTGCGCGGCATCCGTACCGTGGCCAAGAAAATCGAACGCCTGCCGCAAGAGCCGGAAAAATACCAAAAGCTGTGGCTCGGCCACTTGGTGCGCATGCAGGAAGAAATCGGCACCGGCGGCGCCGGTTTCCGCTATATTTACGCCTATTTTTTGGAACAGGCCGCCGATATTTGTGCCAACCCCGCCTTGCAAACCGCCTCGCAGGAAATGACCGCCATCGGCGACCAATGGCGGCAGCTGGCCAGCCAGTGCGTGAAACAATGCCGCCGCCCGAGCGAACAAGGCTGCGCCCAAATCGCTGCTTTCCTGTGCGAAATTGCGGATAGGGAAGAAAAACTGTGGCGCGGCTTGCTGCATATGGCGAAATAAGATAGAGGGAAAGATGAAAGGCTACCTGAAACTTCAGGTAGCCTTTCTGGCATTTCAAGCAACCTGTTAAAGGCTACCTGAAACTTATCTGCATTATTTAGCCTGTTGTGCGGCCAGTTTTTGCGAGAAAGCGGCCACTTCTTCGCGTTTGGCACGGGCTTTGCCGCTGTCGATGGCTTCGCGTGCCATGTCAACGCCTTCGTCGAGCGTGGCGGCCACGTTGCCGGCATAGAGCGTGGCGCCGGCGTTGAGCAGCACGATGTCGCGGTGGGCACCGGCTTCGCCTGCGAGCACGCGGTCCATCATGGCGAGGGATTCGGCGGCGGAGGCTACCTTGATGTCGTTGAGATTGGCGCGCACGGGCAGGCCGAATTGTTCGGGGTGGATGTCGTATTCGGCAATCAGGCCGTCTTTGAGTTCGGCCACGCGGGTGGGGCCGGTAAGGGTGATTTCGTCGAGCCCGTCGCTGCCATGCACCACGAGGGCGTGTTTGCTGCCGAGCTGCTGGAACACGCGGGCGAGGATGCCCACCAAATCAATGTGGAACACGCCGATGAGCTGGTTGGCGGCGCCGGCGGGATTGGTGAGCGGGCCCAAGATGTTAAACACGGTGCGCACGCCGAGTGCGCGGCGCACGGGGGCGACGTATTTCATGCTGCTGTGGTGGTTGGGGGCAAACATGAAGCCGGCGCCGCATTGGTCGATGCATTGCCCCACTTGTTCGGGCGAGAGGGCGAGGGAGATGCCGGCCAGCTCCATCACGTCGGCCGAGCCGCTGGAGGAGGAGACGCTGCGGTTGCCGTGTTTGGCCACTTTTGCCCCGGCGGCGGCGGCCACGAACATGGCGGTGCTGGAAATATTGAAGGTGTGCGCGCCATCGCCGCCGGTGCCGACCACGTCGACGAGTTTGTCGGGCTCGGCCACGGGCACTTTGGCGGCAAATTCGCGCATCACTTGGGCGGCGGCGCTGATTTCAGACACGGTTTCCACTTTGATGCGCAGGCCGATGAGAATGGCGGCAATCAGCTCGGGGGCTACTTCGCCGCGCATGATTTGGCGCATGAGGTCGGTCATTTCATCATGGAAGAGTTCGTTGTTGCTGAGCAGGCGCTGCAGGGCTTGTTGGGGGGTAAACATGGGGTTTCCTTATGAGGTGGTTTGGATTTCAGGTAGCCTTGGCGGGAAAAGGAAAGGCTACCTGAAAAGTTGTTGGGCATTTTCAGGTAGCCTTCGGTATACGCTATTTTTGCAAGGCGGCTTTGAGCAGGCGGCTCACCTCGCTCATGTCGGCCTGACCGGCGAGGCGTTTTTTCAACACGCCCATGGCTTTGCCCATATCGGCCATGCCGGATGCGCCGGTTTGGGCAATGGCTTCGGCCACAGCGCTTTGGATTTCGGCTTCGGAAAGCATTTCGGGCAGGTAGCGCTGGAGGATGGATACTTCGGCCAGCTCTTTGTCGGCCAGGTCTTGGCGGCCAGCTTCGTGGTAGATGTCGGCGCTTTCTTTGCGCTGCTTAATCATTTTGCTGAGCATGGCGGTGATTTTGGCGTCGTCGGCCTCGGCGCGCTCGTCCACTTCGTAGCGTTTGATTTCGGCATTGGCCAGGCGGATGGTGGATAGGGCGAGCGTGTCTTTGGCGCGCATGGCGGTTTTCATGTCTTCAGTAAGGCGGGCTTTCAGGCTCATGGTGTTCTCCTTATTTGTTTGAGGTTTGAATTTTGGGTTTCAGGTAGCCTTTAGTTTTCTGTGAAGTGAGCCGATGCGGGAATGATAAGTTTGGCTCACTGGCTATTGCGGCCGGCGTGCTCTTTGAGGAAGTTGGCCAGCATATCGTGGCCGTGTTCGGTGAGCAGGGCTTCGGGGTGGAATTGTACGCCTTCCACGGCATATTGTTTATGGCGCACGCCCATGATTTCGCCGTCTGCCGTCCAGGCAGTAATGTCGAGGCATTCGGGCAGGCTGGCATGTTCGATGGCAAGGCTGTGGTAGCGGGTGCAGTTTACGGGGTTGGGTAGGCCGGCGAATACGCCGCTGTTGGTGTGGTGTACGGGCGATACTTTGCCGTGCATCAGCTCTTGCGCGCGCACGATGCGGCCACCAAAGGCTTCGCCGATGGCTTGGTGGCCGAGGCATACGCCCAAAATGGGAATCTGCCCGGCAAAGCGGCGTAGGGTTGGCACGGAAATGCCGGCTTCTTTGGGCGAGCATGGGCCGGGGCCGATCACGAGGTATTGGGGTTGGAGTTCGGCAATTTCGTCCAACGTGATGTCGTCGTTGCGGCGAACGCTAATTTCCTGGCCGAGCTCGGCGAAGTATTGGACGATGTTGTAGGTGAAGGAGTCGTAGTTATCGATAAACAAAAGCATAATTTAAATATATTATTGATTTATAATATTATATGGTTTAATTGTTACTCTTAGTACCCGCTTTTATACCCGCTTTAATTTTTGCTGGCAGCTTCTGCGGTTTCAAGAATCCAACGCTGGATTTCGCTCTCCAGCCAATATGTAATTCTGCCATCTTTCCGCCCCTTCGGGAAAGTACCGTTTTTCATGCCCTCATAAATTTTGGTTGTACCGTAGCCAACCATGTGGCAGAGTTCAAGTAGCCTGATTATTTACATTTTTCTATCCAAATGAAAGATTAAAGATCGCCCTATTAGTGGCCTAGTTAGTCAATAATTGCTAGGTCAGATAAACAATACCGCCAAGTGTCTTGCATAAAATGGATGATTCCATTTAATTGAGGGGCCTATACTGGATTAGCAGTTGTGTTACTCTTAAGGCGTGATTATAACGAATTGTAAATTAATGGAAAAACGTGGAAATAGCTGCTCCGTAAACGGAGCAGTTTCTTTTGTATTCTCTTACTTACTTTACAATTGGTTATTTGTATTTTCGTAGCCTAGCATAGCTACTAATCTACGTCAGCCCCATAGATTATGCCAGCGATGGCCGCTATAATCAGGCCTTTCAAACCGTTCAAGCACAGAAGGAAAAACCATGGCAGACTTCAATAAAATTCTCGACGCCGGCGACGTAGACGGCGGCATCATCAACGTGGTGGTGGAAATTCCGCAAGGCTCCAACCAGAAAATCGAATGGGACCGCAAAATCGGTGCAATGAAACTCGACCGCATCGAACCGCAGATTTTCGCCAAACCCACCAATTACGGCTTCATCCCGCAAACCCTCGATGAAGACGGCGACGAACTCGACGCCCTGATTATTACCGATCTACCGCTGCCCACCGGCATCTACATGGAAGCTAGAGTGATTGGTGTGATGAAATTTGTAGATGACGGCGAAGTGGACGACAAAGTAGTGGTAGTGCCTGCCGACGACCGCCACAACGGCAATGCTATCAAGACTTTGGCCGATTTGCCGCCGCAGCTGATCAAGCAAATCGAATTCCACTTCAATCACTACAAAGACCTGAAAAAACCCGGCAGCACCAAAGTTGGCCACTGGGGCGACATTGAAGAAGCCAAAGCCGTTATCCGCGAATCACAAGTTCGTTGGAAAGCGCAATAACCTTGTGCTAGAGGCTGGCTGAAAAGGCTACCTGAAAAACAAAAACCCGTTGTTCTGAATAAGAGAACAGCGGGTTTTTGTTTTTCAGGTAGCCTGATTGGGTGAAGGATGGTTGCTTATTTATTCTTTTCTAAGTCCTTGGATAAGGTAATCAATAGCTCACGGAGTTGTTGATACTCTTGGAAGGATAGGTTTTTTATTGCTTTAGTTTCTATGCTTAAGTGTGAAGGGACAACTTCTTTTATCAGGGTTTCGCCCTTGGGCAACAAATTGATTAGCCAGCTGCGCCTGTCTTCTGGGTTTAAAATCCGTTGTACTAAGCCTTTTTTTTCTAGTTTGTTGATTCTATTGGTTAGTCCGCCAGATGAAATTAACACTAGGTCTTGTATCTGCTTGGGTGTCAATGTTTGGTTTGGCTCTCGCAACAATGCAGCTAATACGTCGAATTCGCCAATTGACAGTTTATAGCTGGCCAAGTTTTCATCTACCAACTGAGAAATAATCGAACCAATCCGGATAATCCGGCCGATGATTTCAGTGCCTGATGTATCCAGGTGATTATCAAATTTCTTCCAGTGGTCGGTTATATAGTCAACAACATCAATTACTTCTTTTGATTCTATTTGAGTCATTATCTGCCCCGATATTCGGTTATCCATATAAATAAAAATTATACTTTAATACAGTTGCTTATCCAAAATACGAAGTTTCAAGTTATTGAATTAGTTGGAAGGTGATATAAAACAAGGCTATGCATTTTATGGCTTGATGTATATCAACTTTTATTTAAAATTCTCTTGAAAAGCTACTTGTTTAGATTGCGGCACAATATTATTTGATGTAAAGTATCTTCATACAAAGATATTTTATATGAAACTTTATTGGCTGTATAGCTCTAAAGTAATCTTTGTATAGGATAAACATCAACATATAACTATTTCATACGCTTTAAAAAGGATTAAATCATGAAAACCGCGATCCGAAGTGCGATGCTTACATTTAAAAAAGACCCATTTTTTCATGAGATGGATGAATGTTTGGTATATGAATCTGATGCTGTCATTGTGATGGAAGGGGGAAAAATTACCCAAGTCGGCCGTGCACAAGATATTTTGCCTAGCTTGGATGGTGTGGAAGTAAAACACTACACCGATAGCATCATCATCCCTGGCTTTATTGATTCGCACGTTCACTATCCGCAAACCGAAATCATCGGTGCCTACGGCGAACAGCTCTTAGACTGGCTGAACAACTACACATTCATCGCTGAGCAGGGTTTCAAAAATAAAGAACATGCCAGTGAAGTGGCAAAAGTGTTTTTGAAAGAGCAGTTTAGAAATGGGGTTACTTCTTCTACTGTTTATTGCACAGTATTCCCGCAATCAGTAGATGCTATTTTTGAAGAAGCAGAAAAATACGATATGCGGATTATGGCGGGTAAGGTTTGCATGGATAGGAATGCACCGGAAGCATTATTGGATACACCACAGCGTGCCTATGATGAATCTTCTGCCTTAATTAAAAAATGGCATAACAAGGGGCGTGCCGAATATGTGATTACCCCCCGTTTTGTGCCTACCTCTACGCCGGAACAGATGGAAATGATGCAGGCGTTGGCTGCGGAAAATCCGGATATGCTCATTCAATCGCATGTTTCTGAAAATGTGAATGAGGTGGCTTGGGTGAAAGATTTATGCCCGAAAGCTAAAGATTATACAGATGCTTATGCACAATACGGATTGGTTAGACCAAGGGCGATTTATGGCCATGGTATCCACTTAACTGATCGGGAATTAAGTGTATTTAGTGAAACTGGTGCAGCCGTTGCTCACTGCCCGACTTCTAATTTCTTCTTAGGGTCAGGTTGCTTAAACGTGAAAAAACTGCGGGATAAAAACCGTCCTGTCCACGTTGGTTTGGCAACTGACTTGGGCGCCGGCACCAGCTTCTCCATGTTGCAAACCATGAATGAAGCTTATAAAGCAGCGCAAATGAACGGTACGCCATATACCTCTCTTCACAGTTTCTACTTGGCCAGTCGTGGCACAGCCGAAGCGCTGGGGCTGCAAGATAAAATTGGCACGATTGCTGTAGGCATGGAAGCGGATTTAACGGTATTAAATTTGAAATCTACACCGATTATTGACTACCGCATGAAATATGCTAAAGATTTGGAAGAGGCATTGTTTATCCAAATGACTTTGGGTGATGACCGCGCTATTGCTGCCACATATGTTTCAGGTAAAGAAGTCTATCGTGCCAATTGATATGTTTCAGGTAGCCTATTAGGGGTTTCTTGAATCATTAGGCTACCTGAAAGCGATTTTTTAGTTAAATCGGATTTTTGGAGTATTGATCATGAGTAACAAAACTGAATTTCAACTCGGCGGTACAAGAGCGTGGATTGTTTGGGTTATTGCCGTATTATTTGTGGTGTGGCTGTTCAACGTGCAAACGGGATATGCCATCGTTAACGACAGCGTATCCAAAGCGCTGAATCTGAGTATTGATCAAGTCGGTTTGATTGCCGCTACCTACACTTGGACTTTCGCTATTGCGCAAATGTTCTCTGGTGCTCTGTTGGATAAGCTAGGTAGCCGGAAAATCCTGATTCCTGCTATTACTTTGGTAATTATTGGTGTGTTCCTGTTTGCTTTTGCACAGAGCTTTGAAATGTTGCTCTTATCACAGGTTGTATTGGCTATTGGTTCTAGCGCTGGCTTTGTGGGCGCGGGCTATGTTGGTGGTGTTTGGTACTGATTGGACAAACGGTTACTTTGGCAATTTTGGTTTGTTTGCAAACCAATGCATGGCAATCTACTCTCTTACTTTTCTTGTTTGGTATCTTTACTGGAGCATCTATGTTGCCATTTGCAATTGCCGCATCATTGGTTGATGCCAATCAAGTTGGTACATCAGCAGCACTGGTGAATGGTAGCCAATTTCTATTTGGTGCGATTTTGGTTTCTATGCCAGGCTACCTATTAAATCTCTCGCCGGCAGCCAGTATGAGGCAGATATTGCTTCCTGTGTTCTCTATTTTATTGGCAACGACCTCTTGCTATATTTTGCTTGGGAAGAAAGCAGCCAAATAAATTGGATGTGATGCTACAACCCCTTGTGTTGATTATTCAACATAAGGGGTTGTTCCGTTGTCGTCTCCCTGTTGACGGGGCTCTCACCATGACTTATCCGTAGTTTACATGTTCAAAGCAGCCGTGGCGCAGGAAGTGGGCAGTTTGCCGGGCGACGGTGGGGTCGGTAAGCATGGCGGAATGGTTGACGGGTAGGACGAGATAGTCGCGGCAGTTGGCGGGGCGGGTTTCGGAGAGGAGGACGGTGCCATCCCCTTCGCCTTGCAAGCCGACGATTTGGCCGACACCTAAGTGGTGGTTGCCGGCGATGCAGCCGAGTTCGAGCTGGGGCGGCCAGGGCGGGAGATTGCCGTCTAGGCCGTTCTGGTAGGCGCCGCCGATAAGTGCAGGGGCGTAGCGGTGCAGCCGGTTGGCGGTTTCGCTGCCGAGATGCGGGGTAGCGAGGGTAACGCTGCGGCCGCGTACCAGTTCGGGGTAGTCGGTGGCGAAACGGCGCAACACGAGGCCACCGAGGCTGTGGCAGATGAAGTGCAGCGGTTCTTGGTGTTGTTGGTAGTGGCGGCGGACGGCTTCGGCGAGGCGGCGGCTGTGTTGGGGCAGGGTTTGGGCGATGCTGTAGTAGCCGAAGCAGCGGCTGTGGATGTTATGGCGGCGCAGTTGCCAGGCAAGCGGGAGCATCACCCAGGCATGCATATGGATGCCGTGCAGCAGGAGGGCGCGCAGCGGGATTTTGGGCTGGCTCATGGTGTTAGCGGCTGCCGTCGGCAAGTAGCCATTTCTGGGCTTCGGCGGCATCGTTGAAATATTTTGGATGCTGGCGGGTGAGTAGGCTGGAAATATGGGCGGAGAGGCGGATCCAGAGGTCGTTGGTGACGATGGCGATGCGGCCGAAGTTGTTGTCGTGGTTGTTGAGGAAACGCAGTTGTTCGGCAGCCATGTCGATGGTGTAGTCGCGCAACAGGGATAGGTCGAGGAGGATGTCGGGACGGTGTACGCGTTGGAGGCACTCGAGGATGGCGGCTTCGAGGGTTTTGAAGTCTTCAAGGGTGAATTCGTTGTAGAGGGCAACGTTGAGACCGTAGTTTTGCTGGCGGATGGAAATCATGGCAGAACTCCTGTTGAGATGGGTTTCCCGCGAGGGGGTGGGAGTGATACCGGCACGCTGTGAGTGCTTACTGATTATAGTGAAATTGTCGGCAAACTGCTATGGCATGAGTTTGTATTGCCGCAATGAATGCACTGTATGCGGGCAGCAAAAAGGCTACCTGAAAATCCACTTAGTTTGTTTTCAGGTAGCCTTTTAGGTTGAGCCGATGGTTATTTGATGTCGCTGCGGCTGGACAACACTTGGTCGATGAGGCCGTAGGCTTGGGCTTCTTCGGCCGACATGAAGTTGTCGCGGTCGGTGTCGCGTTCGAGTTCGTCCAGCGTACGGCCGCAATGTTCGGCCAAGAGCTGGTTGAGTTTGGCTTTCAGTTTGAGCAGCTCTTTGGCGTGGATTTCGATATCGGAAGCCTGGCCGCCCAAGCCGCCGCTGATGAGCGGCTGGTGAATCATCACACGACTGTTGGGCAGGGCGAAGCGTTTGCCTTTGGCACCGGCGGAAAGCAGGAATGCACCCATGCTGGCGGCTTGGCCGAGGCACAGGGTGGACACATCGGGCTTGATGAAGTTCATGGTGTCGTAGATCGACATGCCGGCAGAAACTGAGCCGCCAGGGCTGTTGATGTAGAGGAAAATATCTTTATCGGGGTTTTCGCTTTCCAAAAACAGCAGCTGTGCCACCACCAGGTTGGCAGTTTGGTCGTTTACCGGGCCCACCAAGAAGATGATGCGCTCTTTCAGGAGGCGGGAGTAAATATCGAAGGCGCGCTCGCCCCGGCCGCTCTGTTCGATAACGGTGGGTACCAGATAGTTGTTTTCGATTGTGGGATTCATGGGGTTCCTCGCGTTTATAAGGGATAATTTGGGCAAAAAGCACCTCGGCGGATACGGCCTTGGTGCTTTGTTTGCAACGAGTTTCAGGTAGCCTGAATTACTGCTGGCCCATCACTTCGTCGAAGCTCAGTTTTTTCTCGTTTACCTTGGCCTGACCCAACACATAATCCACCACATTGGCTTCTACGGCCATAGAAATCGGGCCTTCCAAGCGGCTGCGGTCGGCGAAGTACCAATCCATTACTTCCTGCGGATCTTCGTAGCTTTCGGAGAAGGTTTGCACCACGGCTTTAACTTGGTCGTCGGTCGGCTGCAGATTGTGCTTGCCTACCAAGTCGGCCAAAATCAGGCCCAGTGCCACGCGGCGTTCGGCTTGTTCGGTAAACAGGCTGTCGGCCAAATCTACATCTTCCGGCTTCATACCTTGGTTCACCAGGTTTTGGCGGGCGTTTGCAACCATACGGGCAGTTTCTTCGCGCACCAAGGTTTTCGGCAGTTCGATAGGGGTAACGTCCAGCAGGGCTTTCATTACGTTGTCTTTGGTTTGCGCTTCCACGCGGCGGGTTACTTCGCGCTCGATGTTTTTCTTCACTTCTTCGCGCATTTTGGCTACGTCGCCGTCTTGGATGCCCAAAGCTTTGGCGAATTGTTCGTCCACTTCCGGCAGCACGGCTTCGGCTACGTTGCGCAGGGTGATGGCGAATACGGCGGTTTTGCCGGCCACTTCTTTGCCGTGGTAGTCGGCAGGGAAGCTGACGCTCACGTCTTTGGTTTCGCCTTCTTTCATGCCTTGGATGCCGGATTCAAATTCGGGCAGCATCTGGCCTTGGCCGAGAATGAAGGGGTAGTTTTGTGCAGAGCCGCCTTCGAAGGGGATGCCGTCGATGGTGCCGGCAAAGTCGATGATCACGCGGTCGCCGTCTTTGGCTTCGCGCTCCACGCGGTTGAAGCGGGTACGCTGACGGCGCAGGATGTCGATGGTTTTTTCCACTTCCGCTTCGCCCACTTCGCATACCACTTTTTCGATTTCCTGGTCGGCCAAGCTGCCCACGGTGATTTCGGGGAACACTTCGAAACGGGCGTTTACTTTGAATACTTTTTCGTCGTCTTGCGCTTCAACAGCATCAAAAGCGAGCAGGCCGGCGAGGCGGATGTCTTCAGAATCCACGATTTCACCGAATTTGTGACGCAGGCTGTCGTTTAAAACTTCATCGCGGATGCCAGCGCCATACATGGATTCAATCATGCGCAGCGGGGCTTTGCCGGGGCGGAAGCCGTCTACACGGGCACGTTTTTGAGTGGCTTGCAGGCGTTTTTGTACGGCTGCTTCGATGTCTGCCCAGGGCAGTTCCAGTTGCAGGCTGCGTTCGAGACCTTCCAGTTTTTCAATAGTTACGCTCATTCGTAAGACCTTGTTTTGGTGTTAATCAAGCCGATAGGCGGATGCCTGCTCGGAAAAGTTTGCACTTGGCCGGCGTGTTTTGCCGCGCCAGCCGTAAACGAAAGGCGCAAGTGTATCATAACTTGATGGCGCAGGCAGTATTTGGCTGAGGAATTTATGTGGTAAAACGGGTTTCAGGTAGCCTTTTTAGCGAGGGTGTGAGGCTGGTGGGAAACGGGAGGATGCGAAAGGGTAGGATGCGAAAGGGTAGGATGCTAAAGGGTAGGATGCTAAAGGGAGGCTACCTGAAAACTGGGTTGGAGTTTCAGGTAGCCTTTATTTGAACAGATTTGGTTTGAGGCTTGGCTGCTAACATGATGGTGTTGCTTTATTTTCAGGTAGCCTCACAGGGGTGCGGCAGGCTAGCTGAAAATGTAGCAGCAATTTTTGCTTTTCAGCTAGCTTGTTTGGTATTCCATCAACTTGCCGCTCCAACCTTACTTTCCGCGCGCAGCATGGCGGCAGCGTCGTCGAATTCGCGGATGAAGTTGCCTTCGCCGAGCAGGGTAACGATGCCGCTGCGCTCCAGGCCGGTGCGTACTTGCTCATTGGCGCCGGTAACGATAACGCGGATACCGCGTTTTTGCAGGCCGCCGATAACGCGCTCCAGCGTGAGGATGCCGGTGATGTCGATATAGGGCACCCAGCGCATCCGCAACACCACGGCGCGCGGCTGGGTGTTGATATCGGCCAGCGTGGTTTCGAATTTTTCCATCGCGCCGAAGAAGAAGGGGCCGTTCACGATAAACATCAGCACGTTATCCGGCAGGGCGGCGGCATCGCGGCTGTGTTCTTCCTTGCGCACTTCCACCGCTTTGGCCATCTGGCCGATAAAGTGTAGGGTGGACAAAATCACGCCGATGTTCACCGCCACCACCAAATCCACCAAAATGGTGAGGAAAAAGGTGATAAAAAACAGAATATAGGCAGCACGCTGGGCGCGGCGCAGGATGTGCAGGCAGCGTTTGGGCTCGCTCATGTTCCAGGCTACCTGAAACAGGATGGCAGCCAGTGCGGCTAAGGGAATATCGGCGGCCAGCGGCGCGGCCACGAGCAGAATCAGCGCCAATGTGAGGGCGTGGATGATGCCGGCCAGCGGGCTGTTGCCGCCCTGGCGGATGTTGGTGGCGGTGCGGGCGATGGCGCCGGTGGCGGCGAACCCGCCGAAAAACGGCGTGATGATGTTGGCCAGCCCTTGGCCTACCAGTTCCTGATTGGCGCTGTGGTGCGTGCCGGCCATGCCGTCGGCCACTACGGCGGAGAGCAGCGATTCAATCGCGCCGAGCATGGCGATGGTGAAGGCAGGCAGAATCAGTTTGGCAGTTTCGGCTGTTGCAAAATTGGGCAGGGAAAAATGTGGCAGGGCGCGCGGAATGGCGCCGTAGGCCGAGCCGACGGTGGCCACGCCTTCAAAGTGGAACAGGCTTTGCAGCACGGTGGCGCACAGCAGCACCCACATTGGCGAAGGCAGGCGGCGCAGCAGCGGCACTTTGGGCATCAACAACAGCAGCGCAAGCGAAAACAGCCCCAGTGCGGTGGTGGTGGGGTGGAGATGAGGCAGGCTTTGCAGCAGCGACCATAATTGCTGGTGGAAATGCTCACCGCCCGCTTTGGGCAGGCCGAAAAATGCCGCCCACTGCCCCACAAAAATCACCACGCCGATGCCGGCAGTAAAGCCCATAATCACCGGCATGGAGATAAAGCGGATCATGCCGCCGAAGCGAAATAAGCCCATAAACAACAGCATGATGCCGGCGAGGATGGTGGCAATTTGCAGGCCGTCGAAGCCGAATTTGGCGGTGATGCCGGAGAGAATGGCGATAAATGCGCCGGTGGGGCCGGCAATCTGCACGCGTGAGCCGCCGGCCACGGCCACAATCACGCTGGCCACAATAGCGGTGTAAATCCCCTGTTCGGGTTTCACGCCGGTGGCGATGGCAAAGGCCATGGAAAGCGGCAGCGCCACCACGCCCACAATAATGCCTGCCACAATATTGTTTGCCCAATGGGTGCGGCCAAGCAAACCGGCGCGGCGGGCTTCTATCCAAGCAATCATGTTTGATTCCGTGCGCTTCTGTAAAAATATGTGAATTGTACGCTTGTGAGATGGGAATGACAAAGGCTACCTGATTATCAGGTAGCCTTTGTTTGCAGTAATCCGGTTTGAATGGTGCGGGGAGGATGCTGAATTATTAAAAACGGATAAGGTGTTTGCATAGGCAGCTGGTTGCCTGGGTTGATAGGCCGATGCGGCAAGGCTACCTGAAACTTTCGCTGAGTGAAGGCAGCGTTTTCAGGTAGCCTTTATTTTGCTATGGCAGCCTAGGCGTTCAGCCAGTCTGCCCGCCTTGCCGCAGGGCGGCGATGCGTTCGCGGGCGTTGGGATGGCTGTCGTACCAGCGGGCATACCAGCGATCGTTCACCAGACTGGCGGCGTTACTGCGGTAGAGTTTGATCAGTGCGGAAATCAGGTCTTCGGCATGGGTGTGCGCGGCGGCGAAACGGTCGGCTTCAAATTCGTTGCGGCGTGAGGAAAAGCTGCCCAACGGGGCGAAGGGGAAGGAGAGCACGGGCAGCACCAGCATCATCAACAGCAGCGCCATGGCGTGGCTGGGGTAGGCCACGCCCAAGCCGTGATACACGGCGGCAAAGTGGATGATTTGCCCGAGCGCAAACAGCACCAAGAGCGCGAGCAGGAAACGCACGGCGATTTGCTTCACGATATGGCGGTGTTTGAAATGCCCCAATTCGTGTGCCAACACGGCTTCCACCTCCTGCGGCTGCATGCCTTTGAGCAGGGTGTCGAAAAACACGATGCGCTTGTTTTGGCCGAGGCCGGTGAAATAGGCATTGGCATGGCCGCTGCGTTTGCTGCCGTCCATCACGAAAATGCCGTTGCTGGCAAAGCCGGTGCGTGTGAGCAGATTGGTGATGCGCTGTTGCAAGTCTTCATCGGCCAGCGGTTCGAAGCGGTTGAACAGTGGAGCAATCCATTTGGGAAAAGCCCACAGCATCAGCAGCGAGAAACCGAGCCACAACAGCCACACCCACAGCCACCACGCATTTCCGGCTGCGCCCATCAGATAAATCACGGCATACAGAAGCGGAATGCCGATGGCTGCGCCCAGCAGCAGGCCTTTGATTTGGTCGGCAAAGAAAGTGCCCAAGGTCATGTTGTTGAAGCCGAATTCGGCTTCCAGCCGGAAGCTGCGGTAGAGCGCGAAGGGCAGGGATAGCAGGCTGCTGGCCAGCGAAAACAGCACCACCAACAGCACGCCTTGGTTCAGCGGCGAGGCGGCAAGGCGGTTGGCTGTTTCTGCCAGCAGGTTCAGCCCGCCGCCGAGGGTAAACATCAGCAGCAGCAAGGTTTCATACAGAATATGCCAACGCGAAAACCGCTGTTTGGCCAGCGCGTAGTCGGCGGCTTTTTGGTGTTCTTCCAGCGAAACCACGTCTTTGAAATCGCGCGGCACGCGGCCCCGGTGCAGCAGCACGGCGCGGCTCTGGCGCAGAGAGAGCAGCAGTTGCAGCAGGGTGGAAAAGGCGGTGAAACCGAGAAAGAGGTAAAACACGGTGGCGGACATGGGCTGCTCCGAGTGGAAAACGGGCGGCAGTATAGAGGGATTTTGGGCGCTGGGCTATGGTGCCAGTTGGCAGATATGGAATATGTGACCGGCTAGTGCTTATTTGAAATAATGATTTGTTTGGCCGATTCAGATTTGAATGTGCCAAGCATCGGGAATATTTATGCGGCAAACGCGGGCAAAAAAGCGGCGCATATTGAATATGCGCCAAATCTACAAAGGAGAAATAGAGGAGAAACTTGTTAAGCAGTCATCCCTGACCACTCAACGGAATGAATTATAGGGCCGCCTAGTAGGGAAGGCAAGGCTAATACTATGATTTAACCTGCTTTTTCCTGACTGTAAGCAAGTGTGAATGTAAAATGCTAGCAGCATGAAACTAAAACGAAAATTAAATATACTGATTTGCTCGGAATTCAGATTAGGTACGGATTTGAGAGGGGGTGTCGGTATTTTATGGCGGTTTATGCGCTAAATCATGCACTAAATTTTCAGGTAGCCTGTTTGGATAAAAGGCTACCTGAGAAACTAGGGTGCAGTTTAGAAACCGTCCCAATCGTTTAGCAACACGCCCAAGCCGATGCTGTTGTGTTTGTGGTTGTAGTCGAGCAGGCTTTCGCCGTAGCCGTGGAAGGCCTGCACATAGCCTTTGAGCCGGCCGGCGATGGGGAAGGTGTAGTTTAGCTGCAGCCCGCCTTTGCCGCTGGCGGGGTTGTAGCGGGCGAGGGCGCCGAGGCTTTGGCGGTCGTTGAAGCGGTAGTACATTTGCAGATCGCCGTAGCCCATGTAGCGGTTGATGTCGGAGTTGTCGTCGTCGCTGCTTTTTTCGGGGATACGCCACCACAGGCGCGGCACCACGGTGAGTTTGCCCCATTCCATGCCGGCCATGGCATAGATGCGGTTCCAAGAGCGGGAGAGGGGGTCGCTTTGGCCGTTGGATTGGTGTGCGGCGCCGATGCCGAGCATCCGCAGGCTACCGCCGCCGGGCAGGTCGGCTTTCACCGGCTGGGTGAGGAAGATTTCGGGCTCGTAGTCGGTGTTGCGGAAGGGGGAAGACATGGAGCCTTTATATACCTGCCAGTGTGAAACTTGGGTATAGCCGAACCAAAGGTCGGCATTGGTGCCGAACAGGTCTTGCAGTAGCTTGGTTTTGAAGGAAACCTGCATTTTGGTTTCCACATGGTTTTGGCGCTGCTGCTCGGGGATGGCGGAAGTGTGCTCGGGAGAGGAGGGGTTGCGGTTGGGCGAGCTGTTGTACCAGCCGGGCAGAAGGTAGATTGGACGGTGCGCGCGCACACTGAGGATGCCGGATTCGTGGTTGACGTCTAAATCGTAGGCGAGGCTGAGCGGGCTGAAGGCTTGCGGCTGGGTGGGGGCGGCAGGGGCTTCGGTGAGCACCACTTTGGGTGTGCTCTCGGCCTGGCTTTGCTCGATGCTTTGTTGGATATCGATGGCAGCCTTACTGTTGGCGGGGGTAGATAAGGGCTGGGTGGGCGGCAGTTGTGCGCCCATGCTGCGGTCGTAGCAGGCGAGGCGGGCGGCAGGGTCGCTGATTTGGGTGCAGGCCAGGGCTCCGGCAGGGGCTTGGGTTTGGGCGGCGCTGTGGGCGGAAACCAACAGGGCGGCGGCGATGAGGGGGAAGCGGGATGTTTGCATGATGGTTGGGGTGTGAAACGTAAGCTTTAAGGCTACCTGAAAAATAGTGTGGCTTTCAGGTAGCCTTCTTGTTGCCGATTAAAGGCTACCTGAAAATCTGTTTCAGATTTCGCCCATGCGGTAAAACAAATCGGCCAGGGCGGCCAGGCGCAGGGTATCGCAGCCCCAGTGTTCGGATTGGATGCGGCGCATCCACAAAATGGGGCGCACGCTGCGGCGCAAGGTGCGGATTATAGCGGGATTTTGCCTTTTCAGGCAGGCTTTGCAATGTTCGGCGGCCTGATCGAGCAGCCCGCCGCGCAGGAGGATGTCGGCGGTGGATTGCAGGTAGCACAGCCAGTCGCGGCCTTGGCACTGCTGCAGGCTGAGCACGGTGGCGGGGTTGTCTTCGAAGTCGATAAAGCCGATGCCGCCGGTTTCGGTCAGCACCATATTGCGGGCGAAGGCTTGGCTGAGGAATTGGTTTTGCTGGTGTACGGCTTCGATGGCATGCAGGCCTTGCAGCCAGCCTTCGAGGCGGCCGGCTTCGGTTTGCTTTTCGATGGCGATGAGCAGGGTTTGCTCGCCCACATGGCTCATTAAGAGGGCATTCTCCTGCACGGCCAATAGCTTGGGCGCGGGAATGCCAGCTTCGGCCAGTTCGCGCAGGCGGCTGGCTTCAATGGCGATGCCGGCCTCGCCGCCGGGATTGGGCACCGGGGTGAGCACGCCCAGGCGGCACACTTTGGCCAGGCCATTGAGCAGGCTGTAACGCCAGGCGGCTTGGCGCGGGGCGGCTTTGCGCAGCCATACGGTTTCGCCGTTGTCTAAACGGTGGCGGGCGATGGTTTCGGTTTGGGCGGCCGCGAGGGCGGCCAGCTGGGCGGCGTAGTTCATGGCGGTGCGGGAAAAGGAAAGCGGCATTATATAGCGAAATATAGCGAAACGGTTTTGGCGCGCTGTTTTCAGGTAGCCTCTTTCGGAAAGCGACTATAATACCGCTCGATATTGATTCACCCGATTGCCCGTTATGTCCAAACACATTGTTTCCAGCGAAACGCCGCTGTTTTCAGGTAGCCTGCCGCCGCAGAATGCGCTGCGGCGCAGCCTGTCGGCGCGGCTGCTCACGGCGATTTTGCTGTGGGCGGGCGGCTTGCTGCTGTTTGTGTCGATGACGGTGGTGGCCACCTGGCGGTTGGAAGAGCGGGCGGGCGCCATCCGCCAGGCCGGACGGCTGAACGACCAAGTTCACCGCCTTACCATGGCTGCCGTCCAACATCCCGGCACGCCGTTACCCGTGCAGCAGGTGGCAGACACGCTCAAAGGGCTGAACAGCCGCCAGCATGCCGTGTGCTGCAGCTGGTGGGACGAGCCGGCCTCACGCCAGCTCGAACAGGTGCGCCGCGACACTGAAGCCTTCTTGCAAACTGCCGCGAAACCGGATACTGCCGCCCTATTGGAGCAGGCCGAACGCCTGCACACCGGTATCGACACCTATGCCCGGCTGTTGGAAGAGCAAAACACCCGCAGTATCGGCTGGCTGCGCAGCGGGCGCATCGGGTTGATGCTGCTGATCCTGCTTTCCGCCGCCGTCAGCTTTCGTCTGTTGCGGCAAGTGGTGTTGCGCCCGCTCGGCACGCTGTACCAAGCCATGAACCAAATCACCCACGGCCGCTTGGGCACGCGCATTGCCAGTCCGAATTCCGGCGACGAATTCGAAGCCGTGGCCGACGGCTTCAACCGCATGGCCGACAACCTGCAAGAAATGTATGCCCACCTGGAAGACAAAGTCGCCGAGAAAACTGCCGCCCTCTCGCGTCAGAAAAGCGAGTGGGAAATGCTGTATTACGTTACCTCCTACCTGCATAAGCAAAGCTTCAGCAGCGAAGTGGAACAAGCCTTTCTGGAGCGGATGCTGCGCCTTTCCCACAGCGGGGGCGGCGGCATTTTCTGGCAGGCGGAAAAAGGCTTTGCCGCCGCCTGCGCCATCGGCCTGCCGGAGGGCTTGACCGAACGCCTGCCGCACACCCACACTGCCGAGCAGGAAAGCGAAGTGGGCAATATGGTGTGGATGCAGGGCGAGGAGGGCGATTTGGTGGCGCTGGTGCCCATTTATGCCTTGGGCAGGTTCCAAGGCTGGCTGGCGCTGTCTAAGCCGACCGTGCCGCTGCTTTCCGCGCAAAATGCCGGCCTGATGCGTTTATTGTGTACCCAGCTGGGCATCGCCCGCGAAAACGCCGCCATGACCCTGCTCAAACAGCAAAACGCCGTACTCGAAGAGCGCAGCCGCATCGCCCGCAGTCTGCACGACAGCCTAGCGCAGTCGCTGTCGTTCATCAATATGCGCTTTCAGATGCTCTGTAAAAACAAACTGTTGCCAGATGACAAATCCGTGCGCGACAATATCGAGATGATCCGCGACGGCATCCAATATTGCTACGAAGACGTGCGCGAACTGCTCGACCATTTCCGCGCCAAACCGCAATACGGCAACTTCGCCGAGACTGTGCGCAGCGTGATCGAGCGCAGCCGCAAGCAAGCCGGCATTCCCGTGGTGCTGCATATTAGCGGCGGCGACTGCCTGCTCAACAGCGAGCAGCAAACACAGGCGCTGTTTATTTTGCAGGAAGCCCTGTCCAACATCCGCAAACACGCCGACGCGCAGCAGGCCGAAGTGCTGCTGGAAAACGGCGACGGCTTCACCATGACCGTGCGTGACGACGGGCAGGGCTTCGACCTGGAAAGCCGCGCCGAAGCCGAGCCCGGCCAACATATCGGCCTGAGCGTGATGCACGAGCGCGCGGAAAAAATCGGGGCGGAAATCAGCATCCGATCCCAGCCCGGCAGCGGCACCGAAGTGCGCCTGCACATTCCCGGCGATTTCAGCTAGCCTGCCGCCCCCGTGCCCTGTTTGTTTGCACGACAGCAATGGCGCGGAACAAACTGTTCGCGCCATAAAGCTTTATGCTTGATTTGCCGCAAGTTTCATATACCCACACACTATTTTCAGGTAGCCCATGACCGAATCCAACATCCGCATCCTCCTGGTAGACGACCACCCACTGTTCAGGCGCGGGCTCAGTTTTCTGCTCGCGCAGGAATACGGTTTTGAAATCGTTGCCGAAGCCACCGACGGCCTCGAGGGCGTGAAGCTTGCCCGCTTCCACCGCCCCGATTTGGTGCTGCTCGACGTGGAAATGCCGGTGATGAACGGCCCGGAAGCCCTGGCTCAAATGCTGGATTTCCAGCCCGGGCTGCCGGTATTGATGCTCACCATTTCCGAAGATGCCGATAACCTGAAAAAGTGCCTCGAGCTGGGTGCGCGCGGCTATATTTTAAAAAATGCCGACACCGATTTCCTGGTGGGCGCCATCCGCCAAGCCGTGGCCGGGCAGCAAACCGTGTCGCCCGAAATGAACAGCGCCGGGCAGAGCATTCCGCCAGAACATTCTGCCATCCTCGATTCCCTCACCCAGCGCGAGCGCGATGTGTTGCGCTACGTGGCCGGCGGCATCAGCAACAAAATGATTGCCCGACGGATGTTTTTATCCGAAAACACGGTGAAGGCGCATATGCAGAATATCTTCCGCAAACTCAACATCGACAACCGCGTGCGCGCCGCCGTGTATGCCCGCGAATTGGGCTTGGATAAGGAAGAGGAGTGATGCGGTTGGCGGTTTCAGGTAGCCTTTGGATGAGGCTACCTGAAACTGTAAGACGGAAGGCTGGCGGCGTTTGCTGCTGTTAATGGCTGGCAGGTGTTAGATTCCGGTATTCGGCCTACAGTGAGTTATCAGTAATCTGTAATCGGTAAAGGCTACCTGAAAAATGTTTCAGGTAGCCTTTTTGTGTCTAATTTGGGCTGGGTTGAAAGCTGTAATGTAACGTTTCCTGCTGCTGGTATGGGGTGATGCTTGCGGCTAATCCGCTACGGATGCTTTCAGGTAGCCTCTTCAGCCTTTTTATGCCCGCCGCACACTTTGCAGGCGGGATTTTTGGGAATGGCGAAATGCTGCCATTGGCCGCTGAGTGCGTTGTAGCAGCGCAAAACGCCGTTTTCGGCAGGCAGGCCGAGCAGGATTTTCAGGGCTTCAGCGGCTTGGGTGGTGCCGATGATGCCCACCAGCGGGGCGAATACGCCGAACAGGGCGCAGGCGCCGTCGTTGTCTTGCTCGCGGTCGAACAGGCAGGCATAGCAGGGCTGGCCTGGCAGGTCGGGGCGGTAGGTGGCGATTTGGCCGTCGAAGCGGGTGGCAGCGCCGGAAACCAGCGGGGTGCGGGTGGCGCAGGCGGCGGCGTTGAGGGCTTGGCGGGCGGAGAAGTTGTCGCTGCAATCGAGCGCGGCCTGGCATTGGGGCAGCAGGCGCAGCAGGGCGGCTTCATCCAGTTTGCCGTGGGTTTCGATTTGGCAGGCGGGGTTGAGCTGTTTCAGGTAGCCTGCCATGGCTTCGGTTTTGAGGCGGCCGATGTCGGCTTCGCGGTAGGCGGTTTGGCGCTGGAGGTTGGTTTCGTCGATGCGGTCGTGGTCGGCAATAATCAGCCGCCCCACGCCGGCAGCGGCCAGATAGGGCAGGGCGGCGCTGCCCAGCCCGCCGCAGCCGAGCACCAACACGCAGGCATCCAGCAGCTTTTGTTGGCCTTCGGTGCCGATTTCGTCGAGCAGGATGTGGCGGCTGTAGCGCAGCAGTTGGCGGTCGTCCATGGCGGGAGTCCGGTGGTGGGAAAGGCGGAGATTATAGCGAAACGGCAGGGAGGCCGATACAATACGGCTTTCCGATAACCGCCTGAAAACCTACAACGGCACAACCTATTACTACGACAACTTCGGCAACCTCATCCACCGCGAACTGGCCGACGGCGAAGTGCAGAACTATTTCTA
>CAUPYH010000027.1:0-21453 GCA_963515595.1 uncultured Eikenella sp.
CATCATACGCCCCATCAAACGGTTTCGGCAAAAGCCGTCCGTTCAAATTTTATTTGAGTTTATTCGCCAGGAGAACACCATGTTTTTAGATTGGAAAAAACACGCCACCCACGTTAAACAATCATTTGCCAAGCTCGGCAAAGGCCACCCCAAAATGTTGGCCGGCTACGCCGCCCTTGAAAGCGCTGCCGCTGCCGAAGCGCTGGATGCCAAAACCCGCGAACTTATCGCCCTGGCCGTGGCCGTAACCACCCGCTGCGAAAGCTGCATTGCCGTGCACGCCCAAGCCGCTGTGAAAGCCGGTGCCACCGAGAGCGAAGTGGCCGGTGCACTCGCCACCGCCATCTCCCTCAACGCCGGCGCCGCCTACACCTACTCTCTGCGTGCCCTCGAAGCCGTGGAAGATGCCCGCGAAGCCTAAATCGATTTTCAGGTAGCCTTTAATGAATAAAAGGCTACCTGAAATTTTCCTTCCCACCATCAAGAGAAAGATCCCCATGAAGAAAACCCTCTCTCTAGCCGCTATCGCCCTTTTGGCCGTATTTCCCTTAGCCGTCTCGGCTCACGGCCAGCACAGCCGCAAGCCTGCCCAGCAGCAAAGCCAGCCGCGCCAAACCCCCGCCCGCCAAGAAGCCGTGTGGATCGACGTGCGCACGCCCGAAGAATATGCCGCTGGCCATCTGGAAAACGCCAAAAATATTCCGCACGACCAAATCGGCCAGCAGATTGCCGCCCACGTGCCCAATAAAAACACCCCCATCAACCTCTACTGCCGTAGCGGCCGCCGTGCCGAAACCGCCAAACAAGTGTTGGAAAGCATGGGCTACACCAACGTGCAAAACCGTGGCGGCTACGAACAGCTCAAACAATCTGGCATGAGATGACGTCCGCAGTTTGATCCCATATAGCTGAAGCACTTATTCCTACATACAGCGTTGTAGCGCTTGGTATTAAGAAATAAGTGCTTCGGCTGTAACTACCATTATTAAAAAAGGCTACCTGAAAACGCAATGCAGAGAAGTTTCTGCGAAGCTAAAGTTTCAGGTAGCCTTTTGTTATGCCGAAAACGGCTATCAAGCCTTACGCGGCTTCGGGCAATTCAAAGATTTCGCGCAGCAGTTTTTTGTAGAAGGCAAAAGCGGTGAGCGCGCCTTGCAGGGCTTGTTCGCGTTCGCTATCGGAAATGCCCAGATTGTTCAGCTGCTCGGCAAAGCGGCGCCAGTGTTTGCCCCGGCCGTCGGCGTGCGGGCCGAGGTGGCGGGCACCGTGTTCGGCGTTGTAGCCGAGGTTGTTTTGCGCATCTTTAAACAAGAAGGCGGCACCCACGTTGGAGCCTTCGGCACAATAGAGCCAGCCCAATGCTTCTGCGCCTTCGGGCTTGGGAATGGGCAGGGAAACGGCTTTTTCGGCAGCGTTCAGGTCTTGCAGGTCGAGGATGACGTCATCGTAGCGGGCCAGCTCGGCCAGGCCGGTGATTTTTTCGTTGAGCTGCGGGTTTTTGTAGATGTCGTCCACAATTTTGTGGAACACGGCTTGCAGCTGCAGGAAGCGGATGTAGTTTTCGGTGTTGTCGAAAGGTTTAACCGACATCACCAGCTCGTCCACGCTGTCGTGGGTGGTACGGCAGTTTTCTTTCAGATATTGATTGAACGGGATATCTTGCATGGTTTGTTTTCCTTGTTTAAAGGTGTGTTGCTAACATCAATTTCAGGTAGCCTCCAAAGAAGCGCAGAGGCTACCTGAAAACATAAGCTTCAGAGCTTCCGAAAGGAAGCAAAGTTTCTTTGAAGCAAAAATGGTTTTCCCTTATCGGCAGATTTAGAACTTAGCTTCGATAACGAGGCTGAAATTGCGACCCGGGGCGCTGAAGCGTTCGATACCATTGTGGGCGCAACCAGCATGGCGCGGTAGGTTGGTGGAAACATCTACACACCTGTCCACACGGTTTACCGTACCGAATTCACGGATGCTGCGCAAGCTGTCCCAAGTGTAGTAGTGACGGTTGAACAGGTTAAAAATACCGCCACGTATAGTAACATGCTTGCCCAACTGGTAATGACCGGTCAAATCCACCAGCCAGATGTTGCGGCTGTGTCTGGCATAGGGAAAAACCTGCCTAGTTTGATCGTAAGACAAGATGGTATCTTCCGGTTTCTTACGAGCAAAATAGCTGATATTCGTACCTATACTCCAGCGGTTATCCGGCTGGCGGTAACCCAAGCCGATTACCCCGTTGAACGGCCGAATGGCATTGATCGGTGTGCCGCCATCGGAGCGGCCTTTTTGATAGGTGGCAGCCAAGGTGGCATAGCTGCCCTGCGGCAAACCGATACTGTCCAAACCCCATTCTCCCTGCACCTCCCAGCCATGGATAGTGGCATGTGCACGGTTGATGTTTTGGTAAACCGGTGCGATGGCTGAGGAGTGCCGGTTGATCATGGCACCGGGCAATCCGTCTGGACCGGGTGTTGTAGAGCTGTATTCCCACATCGGCTGGTTGCCGAAAGGCACGAAATCGATGAAATCACGATAGCGGGAACGGAAGGCAGAAAGTTTCAGATATCCCCAGGTACCGTGCCAGTTGAAGGCCAGTTCATAGTTTTTGGCACGCTCTTCTTTTAGTTCCGGGTTGGGTTTGATGTAAATGATGTCACTGGGGTAGAACAACCACATTTCATCAGTAGTTGGGGCACGGAAAGCTGTGCTGTATTTGGCTTGGAAAGTCAGAGCAGGGGAAAGATTCCAGTCAAAGCCGAGCGCATAGCTGGGGGCTTTGAAATCAGCAGTCTGGTTCCACAAACCCATCAGCTGCAATTGTCGGCGGATATCGTACATCAGACTGGCACTATCCTGCGTGTTCATTTTAGTACGGTCGTAACGTGCGCCAAGATTAAGCTTGAATCGGTCACTGAACCGCAGAGTATTGTTCCAATAAATATTCTGATTACTGGTGCGCGAGCTAACTAGGAATTCTTGCGTGTTGGTGGTGGAAGTGCGGCGCTCGGGATAAAGGGCATAAACCCAATATTCCAGGTTACCGTTGGTATTTTTGCCACGCCCCATACCTAGTCCGTAGGCGGTATCCCAAGTGACAGATCCGAATTCGAAATGTTTGTCAGCGGCAATTTTGAAGGAGTCCAAGGTTTGGTTGATGTTACGGCGGCGGAACATAGCCTCGGAACTACGGGTGGGAATCGGACGTGGCATATCCCAAGTCAGGGTAGTCATTTCAATGCGCTGGCGGTCAAGATTAATCGTCAGTTTGTCCCACGGTCCAGATTGGAGCAGGTTTTCGTATTCCAGACCATAACGTTTCCGGTAGCTCACATCAGTACGGTGGCGCACATCGAGACCCGGACCGATGGCAGCCAGTAGATTGGAGAGCTCATCGGTGTCACGATCTTGCCGGTAGTCTTCGTAGAGAACATTGAGGTAGTTGCCGCCGTTGAAATGGTAGCCCAGTTTGCCCAAGGTGCTTTTGCTGGTGTTGTCCTGCGGGTCGGGCGAGCCGCGGACGATGCCGTTGTGGCGGGGCAGATGCCCGCTGGTGGTAACGTAATCCAAGCCGTTTGCCGTGCCGCCGTCTTTGAAGTTTTTGGTTTCGTGCCCTTCGCGCTGGGTGTAGACAAACAGGCCGTCAAACTTGCCCAGCCGCCCGGCCAGGGTGGTGCTGTACATCCATTGATCGGAGCGGCTCTGATAGCCTTCTTTCAAGCCGATATGGTAGGGCTTGTCTTCATCCACATAGTCGCGCGGCGATTTGGTGCGGTACATCACCGCGCCGCCCAATGCGCCGCTGCCTGCGGTAATCGAATCCGCACCTTTTTGGATGGTTACTTCTTTGATGTTTTCGATTTCGGCGGCATTGCGGTTGGTATTGAAATTGCCGTAGCCGCCGAACAGCTCGGAAAAGCCTTCGGAAGAGCGGCTTTCGCCCTGCGCCAGGCCGTCTACGGTGATGGCTACGCGGTCTTTGTCCACGCCCCGGATGGCGAAGCCGTTCGAGCCCGCGCGCCCGCCTTCCACCACGGATACGCCGGGCTCGTAGCGCACCAAGTCGTGCTGGTCTTGCACCATGTTTTCATCGAGTTTCTGGCGGGTGATGCGTTCGCGCCCGAGCTGGCGCGGCGTGTGTTTGCGGCCTCGGATTTCGATGGTTTCCAATTGGGCGGAGCCGCTGTCGCCGCCGGTTTCGCCTGCCGCCCAAACCGGGGCGGAAAAGATGCTGCACAATGCCAAGAACAAAATGCTCGGCCGGTGTGGGTGAATTTGGGTTTTCATGATTTATTTGATAGGGAATAATGGGTTGGGGCTACCTGAAAACGGTTTGCCGCACTAGGTGGCCGAAACGTTAAATATGGGCGGCCGGGTGTGTGCCGCAAGGCTCGCACGCTGCCGGGGCAAACGGCCGATATGTGCGTGCCGGCTTTACCGCCACACGCCTGCAAGGGGCTACCTGAAAAATTACGGCACGGGATTCAGGTCGGTGGACGTGAGGTCGTTTTTATCCGAGCCGACCATGCTGCCGCCGAACGAGCTGTTCAGGCTGCTGTTGCCGCCGAAGGTGATTTTGCCGCCGATTTCGCTGCCGGCCGGGTCGTACCAGCCGCTTTTGCCGTAAAAGCCGCCGTCCACCCGGCCTGCCGCGCCGCCGGAAGTAACGCTGCCGCTGAAGGTGTTGCCGCTGACGTTAACGTCGCCGAACGCAATGTCCGGGCCGAAGTCGGCATTGCCTTTAATCGTGCCGCCCACTTTGCCGGTGTTGAAGTTTACGGTGAGCAGGGAGCGGATGTTGGGATCGCGCACATTCCAAGAGGAAGAGGTTGCCAGGCCGTCTTTGGCGCGGAACGCCCATACTTCGTAGGTGGCTTTGCCAGTGGGCGAAGTGTGGCCGGCGGCATGCTGCATATCGGCCACTGGGGCGGAAATACCACCAGCAAACAAATCAACCGCACCATCCGCGCCAAACCAGACACCGTAGCGCATACTGTTCACATATGCAGCTGGGGTTGTGCCACTGTTTTGCTCGCAACAGGCAATCAATTTGCCGCCGTTGTCAGTCGGTTGCGGTGCATGTTTAGTCGGCACATTAGGGTTTTGTCCGTATCCGACTGACGGTACCAGAGGGTCGGTAAAGCCATCGGTAAAGGAATAGCGCTTGCCGTCGGGCGCTTCGTAGATCAGTTTGTCGTCATCCATGTCCCAGCGCAGTGTTGGGTGGACATAGCGCAAATGAACGTTTCTCAGCCGCCCGCCGCCAGTGTGCAAGCTGGTGGCTGTATCACCACCAGTGGCTGGAGTAATCCGGTTGGCTGCCACCGATTTCAGTTCCGGTAGGTCACCAATCGTGTTGGGTATGGACACCCCGCCGCTGCCGGCACATCCTGCCAACGCAGCAGCCACAGACAAAGATAAAATCAGGTGTTTCATGCTTACTTAAATCCTGCCTTCGTTAAAAAGAATGGTAATATATCTCATTTGTATAAATAAGAAAACTGCTTTATTTGCACGAAATATCTAAACTTAACGAAACCTTATCTATTATATTTCATTATTTTCAAACAATTATTTATCATATGCAGATGAAAACGAGTGCGCTTCTGATTATTTTTACGTTGTGTACAGCGCAACACAGTTGGGGCAATACAACGCCGGAACAGGATCAGAAGCGTTTTTTGCAAACGGGGCAGCAGCAGTGGCTGCGACAGTTGGAAAACAACGCGCAAATGCCTGCAGCCAAAGATGGGCAGCAGGCCGCGCCGGTGCTTACACAGCAGGATTTGCTGGCACGGCCACAGCTCTTGGCGCGGATGCTGGTGCAGGTGTTAAACGGCCCGCCGCAGCCGGAATTGTTGGCGGATTTGACTTCACTGTATGCGCAAACGCCGCAGCCAGACATGGTGTTGCTGCGGCGTGCACAAGGCATGCAGGCTAGATATGCGGGCGACTATGCGCGCGCAGTGCAAATTTATCGGGAACTGGCGGCAGAAGAGCCGCAGGATGTTCGCATCCGCCTGGATTTAGCGGCAATGCTGGCAGAAGATAAGCAATGGCGCGAATCGGCACAGCTATTTGAAACTGTCCGGAGCGAGCCGGAGGTGCCGGCGGAAGTGCAGAATAATGTGCAGCATTATCTGAACCATATTGCCAAACAGCAGCAATGGCAGTGGAGCGGCGGGCTTTCGCCCTCGTTTGATAACAATGTGAACAACGCACCGCCGCCACATTGCAGCCCGTTCGGCTGCAGCCGCGAGCAGGCGGAAGATGCTGTGGGCGTGGCTTACAGCCTAGGTGTGGCGAAAAACCAGCCGCTGGCCGGGCATCACAACCTGCGTGTGCAGCTCGATGTGAGCGGCACCAATTATTATTGGAGCAACAAATCAGCCTACGACAGCGCCTATGGCCGTTTGGGTGCGGGCTGGCTCTGGCAGGATGCGCGGCAGCGGCTGTTGGTGATACCGTTTTACCAATTCCAGCTTAGCGGCACCGACAATTGGGATGGTCGCAAACCGCAAAACAACCACACGCTGAAAATGCACATGTGGGCGCACGCCCCCGGGCTGCGCACGGAATACAGCCGCCTGCTTACCCCGCGCTGGCAGCTGCACACCGCACTGGATGCCTACCGCCAACACTATCGGATGGATACCAAAGCAGAAATGTATAACGGCTGGTATTTGGGCGAAAGCATTTCCCTGGCTTGGCGTGCCACAGCGCGCAATACGCTGTATGCCGGGCTGAATTTCAACCAGATGCTGCCGGAGCAATCCACCCTGCGCGGCAAGCCAAATAATGCCGCCTACCGCCGCCACGGCATCGCTGCCGGCTGGATTCACGATTGGGACGCACTGGGCGGTCTCTCCACCCGACTCAACGTATCCTTCGCCGAACGGCGTTTCCGCGGCACCGCGCTAAACATCACGCCACAAGGCTTCCCGCACGAACAACGCCGCGACCGTGAAATCCAATACTCCGCTTCACTGTGGCACCGAAACTGGACCATCCTCGGCCTCACCCCGAAGCTGAATTTCTCTTGGCAACACACCCGCAGCAGCCATGTGTGGGCAGAACGCAAAAGCCGGCAAGTGTTTGTGGAATTGGAAAAGCAGTTTTAACAAGAGACTACCTGAAAGTTTTAGCTGCATAGAAACTATACAGCATGATGTTTCAATTCATTGGAACCACACTTTCAGGTAGCCTTTTGCGTATTGGAAAGGCTACCTGAAAGTAGCGTAGCTTCTGGTGCCTGTATCTGACAAAACTTTGAATACCCTCGCCTACGCCTACCGCTATTATGGCAATAATGCCAGAAATGCCTGACTCGGCAACCCGCACCGTGCTTAGTAGCACACAGCTACTGTGAGTACATCAAAAAAGGCTACCTGAAATTTTAGCTTCGCAGAAACTCGCGAGCTCGTTTTTAGGTAGCCTTTCTTTCTTACCAATATCTGCATCCAACAGCCACCTCACTCCCCAGACGGTGCGGCATAATATGCCCGTTCCCGCTGCATCTGTTCGCGGCGCAGCGGGGCGAGCAGGGTTTTGAGCAGCGCGCCGATTGGTACCACGGTGAGAATCATCCCCAGCAGAAACACGATATACATACACAACACCAGCCGCCGCAACAGCGGCGACACGCGCCCTGCAGCCATCACCAGCTTGCCCCACACCAAAAAGCTGCGGTGCCCCACGCGCTCACTGGACATCAGTTTTTCATTTATCTTCACCGCGCCCATGTGTTGCAGCAGTGTTTCGTCTAATGTTTCATCGTGCTGTAACGCTTCGGCGGTGCGCTGCCCGAAACGCGCCGCATCGGCGATTTCCGCTTCGCTGATGCCCGCAGGCGGCAGCCAATGCACGGCTTGCCGCTTGCCGGTAAACATCCACAGCGGCGTGGTGATGAAACTGGCCGCGCTGCCGCATTGGTCGATTTTCACCACATTGCCCACCAGCCGCGCGCCCGCATCGGCTAGCAAGCGTTTCATTTTTTCTTGCGCCATCAGCCACATATTGCGGCAGCCGATTAATGTGATCACCGGCGTATCATGCAACACCCGCTGCGCGGCTGCGCTTTGCAGAAACGCGGTAATCGGCTGGGCAGGCGACAAAAACCACACGCTGTAGGCAATCACCACCAAGTCATACCGCTCGTGTGCCAAAACGGGCGGCTCAATGGGGGCGGGTTGTAAATGTACAGTTTCGGGAAAGGCATCGAAAAACGGCAGGAAGCGCCAGGGAAAAGCAAACGGCTGCGCCGGCTGCAGCACCACATCGTCCACTTCAATCCCTGCCGTGCCGCGTATATCGCGCAGAAAACTCTCCTTCAGGCGCGCCAACTGCCCGCTCTGCGAATACGACACCACCAACACACGTTTGCTCATCGTCATCCCGGCTTCCCAATTCAAAACGGCGGGATTCTAAATTTTAGCGGTTTTATTGTCAAATCAACGGGTTTATTCAGCTGTTTGGCTGCAATAGGCTACCTGAAACCATTTTAGATTCTGTCAGAACATGGTTTCAGGTAGCCTGTTGGGAGGCTAAGGCTAGCTGAGAGCCTAATCTGCGGCATAGTAGGAATAGCCCGTGCCCGCCGCCGCGCCAATCCGCTATAATTCCGCCTTTCCATTTCCAGAGAAGGCTTTCGGCTATGCAACACATCCACATTATCGGCATCGGCGGCACATTCATGGGCGGGCTGGCTGCCATCGCGCAAGAAGCGGGCTTTAAAGTGAGCGGCTGCGATGCCAAAATGTATCCGCCGATGAGCACGCAGCTGGCCGATTTGGGCATTGCCGTGCACGAAGGTTTTGATGCCGAACAGCTGAACGAATTTCCCGCCGATGTGTATGTGGTCGGCAATGTGGCCAAGCGCGGCATGCCGGTGATTGAAGCTATTTTGGATCGCGGCCTGCCTTATGTGTCCGGCCCGCAATGGCTGGCCGAAAACGTGCTGCATGGCCGCTGGGTGCTCGGCGTGGCCGGCACGCACGGCAAAACCACCACTGCCTCCATGCTGGCTTGGGTGTTGGAATACGCCGGCCTTGCTCCCGGTTTCCTCATCGGCGGCATCCCGCAAAACTTCGGCATTTCCGCCCGCCTGCCGCAGGCACCCAAAGCCGATCCGGCCAGCCGCTCGCCGTTTTTCGTGATCGAAGCCGACGAATACGACACCGCCTTCTTCGACAAGCGCAGCAAGTTCGTGCACTACCGCCCGCGCACCGCCATCCTGAACAACCTCGAATACGACCACGCCGATATTTTCCCCAACCTCGCCGCCATCCAAACCCAGTTCCACCACCTCGTGCGTACCATTCCCGGCCAAGGCCTGATTGTGTGCAACGGCCGTGAAGAGAGCCTGCAAGCCGTGTTGGCGCAAGGCTGCTGGACGCCGGTGGAAAACTTCGGCAGCGCAGAAGGCTGGCAGGCTGGCGAGCCGGACGGGAACGGTGCATTCGATGTGCTGCACCACGGCCAAACCGTCGGCCATATCGCCTGGCCGCTGTTGGGCGAACACAACCGCCTCAACGCACTGGCCGTGATCGCTGCCGCCCGCCATGCCGGCGTAAGTATTCAGGTAGCCTGCGAAGCGCTTTCGCAATTCCAAAACGTGAAGCGGCGCATGGAAGTGAAAGGTTGCGTGCGCGGCATCACCGTTTATGACGACTTCGCCCACCACCCCACCGCCATCGCCACCACCATAGCCGGCCTACGGCAGAAAGTAGGCGGCGCGCGCATCATCGCCGTGCTCGAACCGCGCTCCAACACCATGAAGCTCGGCAGCATGAAAGCCGCCCTGCCCGGAAGCCTGGCCGAAGCCGACCAAGTGTTCTGCTACGGCGGCGGCGTGGAATGGGACGTGGCCGCTGCCCTCGCCCCGCTCGGCGGCAAACTGCACACCGCCAACGATTTCGACGCTTTCGTGCAAAGCATCCTGAGCAACGCCCGAAGCGGCGACCACATCCTCGTGATGAGCAACGGCGGCTTCGGCGGGATTCATCAGAAGCTGCTGGACGGCTTGGCAGAATAGGTGTGAGGCTGGTAAAAGTTTGAAACTACGTTTAAAATTTCAGGTAGCTTCTTCCTGCAAGAAAGCTACCTGAAATTCACAACATCGATTAACCGTTCACCGAAAGCCAGCCATGAAACCAATCCTCACCGCCCTCCTCATCGCTGCCCTGTCTACCCCCGCTGCCGCTGAATGTCTGATTCAGGCCAATAGCATCGGCGGCATCCGACTCGGCCAAACCCCCGCACAAGTCAAGCAGCAATTCCCCCGCGCCCGCTTGCGTCGCACCAGCGATGGCGAAGGCGTCTCTTATATTGCCATTGCCCTGCCGAACGGGACGGAAATTATTGCCCATCAGGCAAGTGTGGAAGATGACAGCAGCCCATCTATCAACCAGCGTGCCAAAATCACCATGCTCCAAACCTCCAGCCCAACCTGCAGCACCGCCTCAGGAGTTCGCCCGGGCATGACCCTGCAAGCCGCAGCCGGCAAACTCGGCCGCGTGAAGCAGATTATGCAAAGTGAAATCGAAGCACGCGAGTTTGCCACCTTTGAGCGCCAGCCCGCTTGGTTGACCATCCAAGTGGAAGATGCTGGTCGCTACCGACCGACCGACGATAGTCCGCCCCGCAGCACTAGCCGTTACTGTCCCAACAGTAAAATCCTCTCTTTGTGGATTGGGCAATAAACCTGCTTAAGGCCGCATAAACCCAAGGCTACCTGAAACCGCCAAACTGTTTTTCAGGTAGCCTTCAATAGTAAAACCAGTCCATGAGCAAAACCCGTTTTACCGCCCTCGCCCTTATCCTGCCCGGCCTGCACCTGCTGTTCGTCTTGTGGCTCGTGCGCAGCGGCATCAATTATCCGTTTATCCTGAAATTCCACGCCCTTTTCCCCGCATTATTTGCCGTGGTCTTTATCAAACGGATGGAATACTGCGGCAGCTTCGGCAGCGGCCGGGTGCGGCTGCTGCTGCTCGCATTGCTGCTTTCCTGTTTTGCCGCCACCCTGTACCCGCCGCTGTTTTTGTGTGTGCTGCTCTGCTACGCCCTCGCCGCCCGGCACGGCATCCGCGCAGGCTGCGATTGAACCGCCCGTACTTTTTCACCTCCGTCCATCAGGCTATCTGAAATCTTAAACAGAGCGAACCCAAGCCAAACACCCCACCATGTCCCACCCCCTCACCTGGCAAGAACAAGGCCAAGTCCGCCAAGCACAATGGCGTAACACCGCTACCCAAAAGCCGCCCGCCGCGCTCGCCGTGGCCGAGGCCGGCCTTTCTGCCAAAGCCGCGCTCAAAAGCTTCCGCCAAGGCCAAGCCCTGCTTTGGCGCGGCGATTATCATCAGGCCGTTCAGCTGCTCTCCGCCGTGAAACGCCAGCTTCCCGCCGCCGCCTCGCCCGATTTCCACACCCACCGCATGCAGCAGGCGCAACGCAGCCGACTAGCTAACATGCTGCTGGTGGAAATCGATGTCGGCTATCAGCTGAATCTGCGCCGCGCCCCCGACATATCCGCCGCCCTGGCCGACGTGTTCGGCGAACCAAACAGCGAGCCATTCCTGCTGCCGCTCAACCTGCTGCTCGGCTTCATCGGTGCCCACCAATGGCACAAAAAAGGCGTGGAAATCCCTGCGCTCGGCGTGCGCATTCATATGCCGTTCGGCGTGTTCTCCCCCTTGCGCGGCGAATATCTCGGCCTGATCGCCGACGCACCCCTGCCGCCCCGCGCCCAGAGCGCCTTCGATATTGGTACCGGCAGCGGCGTGATTGCCGCACTGCTTGCACGGCGTGGCCTCCAAGCGATTACCGCCACCGACAACAGCCCCCGCGCCATCGCCTGTGCCCACGCCAATTTCCAACGCCTCGGCCTGCCCCAAATCAAGCTGCTGCAAACCGATCTTTTCCCCGAAGGCTGCGCCGACCTTATTGTTTGTAATCCCCCTTGGTTGCCAGCCAAACCCGCCGCCGATATCGAAACCGCCCTCTACGACCCCAGCAGCGCCATGCTGCAAGCCTTTTTTCAACAAGCCCCCGCCCGCCTCCATCCCGGCGGGCAAATCTGGCTTATCATGTCCGACCTTGCCGAACACCTCGGCCTGCGCCAACCGAATGAATTGGCCGAACGCATCGCCGCCGCCGGCCTCGCCATCAGCCAACGTCTCGACACTCTCCCGCAACACCCCAAAAGCCACGACGCCTCCAACCCACTCGCCGCTGCCCGCAGCCGCGAAACGGTGAGCCTGTATATTTTGCAACCTGCCGCAGAGGCTAACTGAAGCTTGAGCTCCAACGAAGTGAAAACGCAATAGAGTGCAGCATCAGCCAAATCGCTGCCCGAACAGGCTGTTTTTCAAACCGTATTAAAGTTTCAGGTAGCCTATTACCCGATATAGGCTACCTGAAACTACCCAACACAAACAAAGCGCACTACAACGGTTTACGGTAGAATACGCCCCTCACACAAACCCCTTAAGAAATCAAAAGGAATCCCACATGCTCACTCCCGAACAAGTCCAAGCCATGATTGGCGAAATCATCAACGCCGAAATGATCCAAGTGGAAGGCGACGGCCATCACTTTTTTGCCGCCATCGTTTCCGCCGATTTTGAAGGTAAACCCCGCCTCGCCCGCCACCGCCTGATCAAAGACGGCCTCGCCGACCGGCTGGCCAGCAACGAACTGCACGCCCTTTCTATCTCCGTGGCCGCCACTCCCGCCGAGTGGGCAGCCAAAAACGGGCAGTAATACAGCGCACATTAATTAAAGCAACCGCCAGCCTGATTATTTCAGGCTGGCGGTTTTGTTAATGAACCTCCTGCAGGAATGAGAGATGCTCCCACATACTTACCCAACACACAACTAGGAGCAAACTACTTTGTTTCATAAAGGATAAATTGGATGTTTTTTATTAAATAGCCAATGCTCATCTTGACAAATACTCCTAACAACACTTTCCTCTCCAGCAATTAGAGTATTATACCCTGCAGACCATGGCTTTATAATTATTATATTATCATTATTAAACAATAAACTATCCCATAATGTATACTCTTCAGATGGTGACAAGATTTTAATCCAATCTTCTACTTGATTATTAAATCTGTAGATCGTTAACTTATTAGATGATTCATTGAATAACCCATTCAAGTTTAAGCAGAAAAATTATTTACTTTAGATATAGATACAATTCTATTTATCTCATCCTCTTCTAAAAATGATCCATCCATTGCAGCATATATCCATCTATTTTTAACAATTTCCTCTTCATTAAAAGAGTATTCAAGCGTTTTTTTATCAATTTGCAAAAATCTTATTATCTTCTCTTTATCCACTACTTCATGTACATTTAATTCCTTTAATATCGGCATACCTACTCTCCATTATTATCTTTAATTTATCTGTATTTTCTTTGCTTGATCTTGGCAATATTTTATTGTTAAAATATACAAAATTTGTATCCAGATATCTATTAACATATGGAAATTACTGAGTATTAAAGCATCTAAATTCTGCTAAGCCAAATAGTAGACAAAGACTACTCAGGAAAAGTATTGGTGCAGGCAATAAATCCATGAATAATCTATCAATTATATCTCATATTTCATCAGTTAATAAGCTATATATTTGTGCCATTTATTTTACAATAACCACACAAAAGTTATCTCAATACTAATAAACTAAATTACCATTAAATACTCTCTATAAAATTTATTTCAACAGGCTTTCATACCTTTTAACAATTAATTACTCCATCCCCATCATCCATTAAAAATATGCTAACCAACCAAAGTCTTAATAACCTTTTCTTTCATCAAAAACTACACAAAACCGATTACTACCGCCTTGAAAGGAATCTGTTATAAAAAGTAAGGCAAGGCAGCGTGCCGCAAACAGTACAAGCAGTACGGCAAGGCAAGCCAACGCTGTAGCGTTTAATTTAATTCAGCTATATCCAACATATGGCGGCGCATCGCGCTTATTCCCGCCAATCTGCGAAAACGTCGCACTCTTGTCTGCCTCGGGCGCGTTCTATGCTTTCTCCCGCCAATTCGCGGGCAGCGGCATTAAACCCCTGCCAATCGGCAGGCTTGGCAGATAAAGCCACATCGCCGTTTTTTATCCCGGCGGATATACACCGTCTCGCCTTCAAAGCGGAAGGCAGCAGGCAGGCACACGGCTCGGCTGCGGCCGTTGGCAAACAGTTTGGCCATGTATAGCTATTCTCTTCTCTGAGCCATGCATATTAATCGTTATACGCAGCCCCAGACCCTAACAATTTCAAATAATTTCAAATCCCAATTGCCACACTCTGCTAAACAGCTTGTACAACCCGAGGCTTACCATCTTATCGGAAGCACGGGAACCCGCTACCACGCAACAACCTGAGCAAGGTAGCGGGGATATGGCAAGGCATATGGAGATTAACGAGGCGGGGAACAGTGTGTTTTTCAGGTAGCCTTCTGGCGGCGATGGTTAGTTACAGGCTTTTCTTTATTATTGTTTTTATTGAAATAATATATTTTCCGCGCCAAAATGGCAGGCGTACAATTGCTCTATTAATTCACACGCCATCCATGCGGATGCTGGTTGGCTTGTGCTGCCGGAGCAAGCAGGGTGGGCGTTGACTGCCCATCCCTTCCATGCTCTAAGGCTACCTGAAAAATTTCCCAAGCTGGTGTTCGGGCTTTGTCAAGGCTTGTGCATCCGGATAGCCTGCCGCATAAGGCTAGAAAACACAGCAACCGTAACATAGGTTAGGGTGTGTGTGGAACACACGCACATGGTTTTCAGTTTTTAGACAGATCATCCTCTTTCAGGCCATCTGCAAACGTAGCTTCAACGAAGCTACAAACCGTGTAGGCATAAATGTTCACGCTATGCTTACTTACATACTAATGTTCATATTTTTATATTTAAGATTTTATGAAGAATAATCTCTTTAGCATCTTGCTTTTTTCAATACTCTCAATACTTACAGGCTGCTTACAGGAAAATGAAAATATTCAAAACAACCATAGAAATGAAATTGTCATCAAGGAGACCAATAAAATGATAGAAAAAAAAGATACTCAATACAGTCAAAATGAGAATACAATCTTCATAGAAAATCAAAAGGATGCAAATCTAGATATGATTGCTAATGAATTGATAAATGATAAATCTACTACATTAGAAGCTTGGCTATTTCCCCCGGAAATATTGACTGAACTACCAGTTACTGTAGACAATATGAAAAATAAGGACTATCCAGAAGTATCTTATATAAAGATTAATGATAGTAATAAAATTGGTTCATTACTTAATTTTCTTCGTGACCAATATAAAATCTCACCCCCCCTACCAATAGAAAGCTCAGAACAAGATTTTTTATATAGTAGAGCATGGTTAGAATTCTACAGTAAATCAAAAAATATTCGTCTTATTATTAATTTAAATAATCTTGAATGGACATCACCTAATATATTAATGCAATTAAAAGTTTATTCCGACAATATTAATTATCTATACCAAATAAAAGAAATAGATAGTTACACTTTAAGGCCTAGGATTAGCGAGCTAGAAAGTAAGGCAAAGTAATTATTTAACTTATCAAAAATTAAGGAAGTATTATGACAAATTCAGGAAGAAGCTCAGTAAGAGTCGGGATTTTTACTGTTAGAAATGAAAATGGAAGTCCTGTGACTATACATCAAGAACAGTCTGTTAGAAATGCTTTAAATTATCTTCGACAGAGTTCTACTGCTCGTGAAGTGTTAGATAAAATATCACATCAAGAGAAAGCTCCGGATATTGTTTTAACCAATGGAGGTAACGCCTATTACCCCTCTCCTGTTAAAGTTAATGGGCACGTAGTTCCTGAATCTAAGTGGCATTCCGTTCGTTGGAATCCCGATCGCTCTATGGGGATAAGATCGGGTAATGGAGATGGTCATCGCTCTCCTGCACTTGGTCTTTTCCATGAACTAGCCCACTCAGCTGACCCCAATAGAAACAAAGTAATCGATACGAATGAATACAAATTATCAAGTGATCCTTATTTAAAAGGTATGCTTAATTCAAAAGAACGGTATGCAACTGAATTAGAACAAAAAGTTGCTCGTGAACTTGGAGAACCCATAAGAAATTTATATATTGATGCATATTCAATAAACAAGCGAGCTGCAAATGTAGTAGATTCAATATGGAAAGTTGTTGATGAAAAAGGAAACTCCACTATAACTAGAAATTATATTAATGGGGATAACTTTACAAGAGGAATTAATACATATTTCTCGGATGGGAAAAAAGGATTGTTAACAAAGAATTACACATCAACAACCAATAGCAATGGACAGTTTGTCAGCGAAGTTTCTAGAAATTTTGACTATCAAAACGGGACTATAACTACTGAAAAAATTACTTATATTGATCATGATAGCACCTCATGTAATTATGAAAAGACCATTACGAACATAGAAGATTTAAATAAGCTGAGAAAAAATATAAATGATCAAATGAATCAATGGGCAAAAGATTTGTTTAATCGTTTTCGCGATTTTTTTAATCTTAATAAAGGTAAAAAATACCGCATCTACGACCCTCTCGCCCTAGACCTCGACGGCAACGGCATCCGCACTGTGGCTGCCAACCAGTTTTCAGGCAGCCTCTTCGACCACGACGGCGACGGTATCCGCACGGCTTCGGGCTGGGTGGGCAAAGAAGATGGGCTGTTGGTGTACGACCGCAACGGCGACGGCATCATCAACAACGGCAGCGAGCTGTTCGGCGATGCCACCCGCCTGAAAAACGGTGGCACGGCGGAGCACGGGTTTGCCGCGCTGGCCGATTTGGACGACAACGGCGATGGCAAAATCGATGCGGCCGACAAGGCGTTCTCTTCATTGCGCGTTTGGCGCGATCTCAATCAAGACGGTATCAGCCAGGAAGGCGAGCTGCTCACGCTGGAGCAGGTCAAGGTGCAGTCGCTCAACACTCAATTTAGCAACACTAACCGCAGCCTGGGCAACGGCAACACGCTGGCGCAGGAAGGCAGCTACACCACCACCGACGGCCAAACCCGCCAGATGGGCGATTTGCTGCTGGCCAATGATCCGCTGTTCAGCCGTTTCAACGATCATGTAGAACTAACCGCCGAGCAGCTGCAAAACCCGAACCTCTCCGGCATCGGCCGCCTGCGCGATTTGCGCGAGGCAGCAGCTTTGTCGCCTGCTTTGAATGCGGTGTTGCGCCAATATGCCGCTGCCGAAACCAAAGAGCAGCAAACGGCATTGCTGGCGCAGCTAGCCGCCGAGTGGGGCAAAACCGATGCCCGCTACGGCAGCTACACGCCCACGCTCACAGCCGCCACCGAGGCATCCGGCACCGCCAGCCAAGGCGTGCCGCTTACGCCCGGGGAACTGGAGGCTTTGCGCAACGGCAAAGTAAACATTTCTCCCGAGCTGCAGGCCGAATTTGACGCGCTGCAAGACAAAATCCGCCTGTTGGATGCTTTCACCGGCGAAGACTCCCGCACACTGGGCTACGGCACGTTGGAACAAGTGAAAGAAATCATCCGCGTAGCCAACACCACTTACGCCCAGCTGGAGCACAGCCTCTACCAAGGCCTGCTGTTCCAAACCCGCCTGAAACCCTATCTGGACGCCGTAGCCTTCACGCTGGATAACGGCCAGCTGAAACTGGATTTCAGCGGCGTAAGCGCCCTGTTTGAAAAAACACACGCCCAAAACGCGCAAAAAGCATTCGTGGACCTGGGCGAATTCCTGGCCAACCAGCAAAACCCCACCTCGCCCGAATTGGGTGCCCTAACCGGCTTGTTGGAACGGTTTACCCAAGAGGCCGTTGCCGCCGGGGTGTTGGATAAGTATGTAAAGGTGTTAGGCAGTGAAGCACTAAATAAAGTGGGTTTTTCAACTGGCACAGATAAAAACGACTCCTTAGCCGCCACTCAACACAATATCGTATTGGGACTAGATGGCAACGATAACCTGATCGGCAGTCCTAATAACGACTTCTTGTATGGCGGCGACGGCAACGATACGCTCGACGGCGGCATCGGCAACGACATCTTGTTGGGCGGTACCGGCAACGATACGCTCAATGGTGAGGAGGGCGACGACCGACTGGACGGCGGTGAGGGTGATGACACCCTCGTCGGCGGTGACGGCCACAATACCCTAATCGGCGATGCCGGCAATGACTCTCTGTATGGAGGGAGCTGGATATCGGATACCTATATCTTTGCCCAAGGTCATGGCCGGGATACCGTGTCTGATTCTGCCGAATCTGCCGCTCAGGCCGATACCCTGCGTTTTGAGGGTGCCTCCTCCGCCGATGTGACCTTCTCCCGTTCCGGCAACAGCCTGGTGGTTAAGGCCTATGGCGGCGAAGACCAGGTAACCGTGAACAACTACTTCAGTGACTCTTATGCCCGTCATGTCAAATTCGCTTTCGATGACCGCACTGTCGAGCATTTCGACTACAACCAATACGTTGCTAATGCCAATAATCTGATTCAGGCCATGGCCAGCTTTGGCAGCAACAACGGCAGCGGTTTGAGTAGTACGAACACGATATCCAATCCGGTTATTAATCCCATGCTAGCAGCCCCAACTCTGTAATGGCAATACCTGATTAGCTTGGTATAGGAATAACAGGCTACCTGAAAATTTTAGCTTCGCAGAAAATTCGCTGCGTTGCGTTTTCAGGTAACCTGTTCCGTTGTTGGTGGAATATTCGGATAGTATTAAGTTAGCCAACGTGTACCGCGCTTGATTTGGCAACGATGGCAGTCAGGCCGCATAACAATGAGGCTACCTGAAAGTTTTAACTTCTTTGAAGTTGTACTTTCAGGTAGCCTCTTATTGCACTACAGGCGGTGATTCATTATTTGGCTATAGCGTGATAGCAAACCAGCTTAACTTTGGCTACTACATTGGTTCGCCTTGTATTAGAGGCTAATTGGGCTTGCTATATTTCTATACTGCCTAGCCATTCTGCAGCCGGTGCAGGTAGCGGTAGTAGCCGTCTTCTTTGGCCAAGAGTTCCTGATGGCTGCCCTGCTCGACAATCTGCCCCTTGTCCATAGCGATGATGCGGTGAGCCATGCGCACGGTGGAGAGGCGGTGGGCGATGATGAGTACGGTTCGGTTGCGGCAGATGGCCTGCATCTGCTGCATGATGGCGCGTTCGGATTCGTAGTCCAGTGCGCTGGTGGCTTCGTCTAAAATCAGAATGCGCGGGTTGCCGACTAGGGCGCGGGCGATGGCGATGCGCTGGCGCTGGCCGCCGGAAAGGCCTGCGCCCTGTTCACCCACCATGGTGTCGTAGCCTTCGGGCAATTCCATAATGAAATCATGGGCACCGGCCAGCTTGGCAGCATGCATCACGCGCTCCAGCGGCATACCGGGGTCGGCTAGGGCGATGTTGTCGCGCACGCTGCGGTTGAGCAGCACGTTTTCCTGCAGCACCACGCCCACCTGCCGCCGCAGCCAGGCCGGGTCGGCCAGCGCCAAATCGTTGCCGTCTATCAGCACGCGGCCGCGCTCGGGCACATACAGGCGCTGCACCAGCTTGGTGAGGGTGGATTTGCCCGAGCCGGAGCGGCCGACGATGCCGAGTACTTCCCCGGCGCGGATGTGCAGGCTCAAATCACGCAGAATTTCCGCGCCGTCGGGGCGGTAGCGGAAAGAAACGCGTTCGAAAGTGATGTCACCTTTGATATCGGGCAGTGCGATGCGGGAGGCGGGGTGTTCGGTGGGGGTGTTGAGAATATCGCCCAAACGCGCCACGGAAATGCCCACCTGTTGAAAATCCTGCCACAGCTGCGCCAGCCGGATTACCGGCGCGGCCACCTGCCCGGCCAGCATATTGAAAGCGATCAGCTGGCCGACGGTGAGCTTGCCGTCGATCACCAGCCGTGCACCCAGCCACAGGGTGGCCACGGTAACCAGCTTCTGAATCAATTGCACGCCCTGCTGGCCGATGGTGGCCAGGCGGGTAACGCGGAAGCCGGAGCTGACATAGGCGGCCAGCTGCTGATCCCAGCGGCGTGTCATCTGCGGCTCCACAGCCATGGCTTTTACCGTGCCCACAGCGGTAACGGATTCCACCAAGAAGGCCTGGTTATCGGCATTGCGGGCGAATTTGTCGTCCAAACGGGCGCGCAGGATCGGGCTGATGGTGGCCGACCACACGGCATATAGCGGCAGCGACACGATGACCACCAGCGTGAGCCAGCCGCTGTAATACCACATCACGGCCAGGAAAATAAACGAGAAACACAAATCCAGCACCGAAGTCAGCGCCTGGCCGGTGAGGAAATTGCGAATCTGCTCCAGCTCGCGCACCCGCGCCACGGTATCGCCCACACGGCGGTGTTCGAAATAGGCCAGCGGCAGGCTCAGCAGGTGGCGGAACAGCCGCGCGCCCAGCTCCACATCAATACGCGACGTGGTGTGGGCAAAAATATAGGTGCGCAACCCGCCCAACACCACTTCAAACAGCGTCACCACCAACAAGGCAACCGCAATCACATCCAGCGTAGAGAAGCCGCGATGCACCAATACTTTATCCATCACCACCTGAAAAAACAGCGGCGTTACCAGCGCAAACAGCTGCAGCACCACCGATACCGCCAGCACTTCCAAGAAAATCCGGCGGTATTTGATAACGGCAGGAATAAACCACGTGAAATCAAACTTGGCCAGCTGCCCCAGCACCGAAGCACGGGAGGTAACCAAAATCAGCCTGCCGCTGTAGCGCCCGGCAAACTCGGCCCGATCCAACACCGCCGAGCGCCCGGCCACCACGTCCTGAATCAGGTAGCGTTCCCCATCAATTTTGGCCAGCACACAATGCTGCCCGTCTTCACGCCACACCACCGCCGGCAGCGCCAACATGTGCAGCCGCGCCAAATCATGCTTCACCGGCTTGGCCTTCAGCCCCAACTCCTTGGCAGCCAACAGCCATTCAGTTTCGGTCAAATCCTGCCCGTTGGCAGCAAAACGGTGCAGAATATCGGCCGGATTGGCGGCCACACCGTGGAAATGAGCCATCAGAATCAGAGCGGCCAAAGCCGGGGCGGGAGAAGATGCGTGAGAAGCTGAAGAAGGGGTAGGAGTGGCAGACATGGGATGGAAATCAATCGAAGAATGAAAGAGTGAACAAACAGCAATTCGGAGCAACCGAACCAAGTCGAGCCATCATACTGGGCGGGATACGAAAGTCAAGCCGACAGTAAAAACAATCCGACATCGGTGATGCAGTGTGGCAAAGAGAACGAAATAGGCTACCTGAAAATCCGGAGGAAGTTTTTCAGGTAGCCTGATGAAGAAATCACAGTATGACCATCTGCAGCTGGGCAACTCGAAGCAAACGCTGTTCTCAGCAAAATCATTCGCCCCATAGCACACATTAAAACAGGCTACCTGAAAGCGAAGCCGCTAC
>CAUPYH010000028.1:0-21244 GCA_963515595.1 uncultured Eikenella sp.
AAATCGTCGGCAAAGGGTTCGATCAGGAGCTGGGAGAGGGTCATGGTGTGTGCTTTTATCGTGTTTCGGGTGGTCTTTTGGATTTGGGTTGTATAGCTAAAATACTGATTCCAGCCACATTGGCAGGCTATTTGCCATGAGGGTGAAACACAACAAGTTTCCCCTCCGGATAATCACCCAGCCAGCCGCAAGGGAAAACGCCTTTTTTATAGGCTTTGAAAACGGCATTCCAAAGCGGATATTTTTGTATATGCTTGATATTCAAGTAACAGTTGAGCAGGTCTGCTTCAATGTCGTTCAGATAGTCGGCATATCCGACTTCTTCCAGTCGGGATTGGATAACGGGCACAATCTCTTTATCCCAATAATCACGAAATTTTTCATCTGTCAGTTTGAAGATGAGCGAGCAGTTTTCCCGCAAATCCAGCCAGCAGGTTTCCACTTCTGTTTGGCTGTAGAGATAGTTTTTCATTTCATCAATATTGGAAACGAAATGCCAGTTTGGGTTTTCGGCGGTTTCAAAATCCAACAGATGGTTATCAATGATGTCAAACATTTGTTTCATTTTTATACCTTTTTATATTTTCGATGTGCGGTACGCAATATTTCCAGCCCGGCTTTCAGGTAGCCTGCATGGCGGGCGGGCTGTCGTTGCGGGTTATCACGCCTTCGCCCACGGCGGTGCCGCCTTCCATAATCCAAAATTCCGTGCCGGGGCGTAGGGCGGAATAATCCACGCGGCCGGGATAAAGGTAGTCCAGCCCGGCTTGCAGCGGCTCGCCGAATCGGGTGTGCCCGAATGCGACAAACACGATGCCGAGCATGTCGCGGCTACCTTTGGGCGCGAAGTGCGGGCGATAGCCTTCGGCGGGGAAGTGTGTACGGCTGCGGATGCGCTGCGGGAACGCTCCGGCGGGAAAATCTTCGCTGCGGTTTTGGAAGAAAACAACGGTGGCGGCAAACATGGCGTTCAGGCTACCTGAAAACTCAAGCGGCGCACCATTCGCGCGGTTCGGTGCGGTGCATGGCTTCGGCGGCCTGTTTCAGGTAGCCTTCGGTGAGCACCTCGGCAGTGGCGCCGCTGGCGATTTTTTCTCGGGCAATCAGGAAGGTGTGGGGAAAATAGGCGCGCACCTGCTCGTAATCGTGCAGCACGGCAATCACGGCGCGGCCTTCGTTTTGGTGGCATTGGCGCAATACTTCCAGCAATTCGTAGGTGGTGCGCGCGTCCACAGCGTTGAAGGGCTCGTCCAACAGCAGGAATTTGGCATCTTGCACCAACATGCGGGCAAACAGCACGCGCTGGAATTGGCCGTTGGAAAGCTGGCCGATGCTCCGGTGGGCGAAATCGGCCATGCCCACGCGCTCGAGCGCGGCGTGCACCCGTTCGCGCTGTGCGGGTTTGGTACCGCCGAAAAAGCCGATTTCATACCACAAGCCCATGGCGGCCAGCTCATACACGGAAATGGGCTGGCTGCGGTCGATATCGGATTGCTGGGGCAGATAGGCGATGTCGCGGCGGGCAAGGCCTTGCCATTGCACGCTGCCGGTGCTGGTTTTCAACAGCCCCATGATGGCTTTGAGCAGGGTGGATTTGCCCGCGCCGTTGGGGCCGAACACCACCCACATGCTGCCCGGCGCGAATTCGCCGCAAATGTGGTGCACGGCGGGATGGCGGCGGTAGCTCACGGTGAGGTTGTCGAACACGATGCTCATAATGCGGCGCCCGTCCAGGCAAACACGCCCAGCATCAGGGCGATGAGCGATACGGCCAAAAGCAAACGGCTGCCTGCGCCGCGAAGTAACCAAGAGTGCATAGTGTGTGCTGAATGTTATGTTGTAACGGGCGGCATGATACTCTATAACATGTGCTTTTTCCATAGCCGGAAGGCTACCTGAAAAGCAGGCAGAAAATGCCGCTGCGTTAATTTAGTGCAGACAAAGTGCCAATTTGTTGGCAATATTGAAAAATACTTGCCGCACAGCGCAGTTGCCTCAACCGCGCAGCCGCGCCGTTTCCCTAGCACGAGGTATGAAGGAGCCAAGCGTTTGGCTATAATGGTCAGATTGCTTGCGCCTACTTACCCTTCCCTCCCCGCCCACCAAGGAATAACAATGAAGAAACTGCTCCTGCTCGCTATTTGCGCCGGCCTGCTCGCTGCCTGCGGCGGCCAAGCCCAAAGCGAGGCTTCCGCCCCCAAAGGCGACAACGCCAACCTGCTCAACCTCTACAACTGGGCGGATTATGTCGATCCCGCCACCCTCACCGCCTTCACCGAAAAAACCGGCATCACCGTCCGCTCCGCCTACTACGACAACAACGAAACCCTCGAAGCCAAGATGCTCAGCGGCAGCAGCGGCTACGATTTGGTGGTGCCCTCCATTTCCAACGTAGGCCGCCAAATCCAAGCCGGCGCCTACCAGCCCATCGACAAAAGTCAAATCCCCAACTACAGCAATCTCGACCCGCACCTGCTCAAGCTGATGGAACAGGTGGACCCCGGCAACAAATACGCCGTGCCCTATTTCTGGGGCATCAACACGCTGGCCATCAATACCCAAATGGTGCAAAAAGCCCTGGATGGTAAACCCATGCCCGAAAACGTGTGGGATTTGGTGTTCAATCCCGAATACACTACCAAACTCAAATCCTGCGGCATTTCCTATTTCGACAGCCCGCTCGAACAATACCCATTGGCGCTCAACTACTTAGGCAAAGACCCCAACAGCACCAAGCCCGAAGACCTGCAAGCGGCCACCGATATGATGCGCGCCGTGCGCAAAGACATCCGCATCTTCACCGCCTCCACCTACATCAACGACCTCGCCGCCGGCAACCTGTGCGTGGCCGTGGGCTACGGCGGCGATTTGAACATCGCCCGCAACCGGGCCATCGAAGCCGGCAACGGCATCGACATCCAAGTGCTCGTGCCTAAAAACGGCCTGGCGGTGTGGATCGACTCCCTGATGATTCCTAAAGACGCCCACCACCCCGCCAACGCCCTCAAATACATCAACTACACCCTCGACCCCAAAGTGGCCGCCGCCAACGGCAGCTTCGTGACCTATGCCCCCGCCAGCAAACCGGCCCGCGAGCTGATGCCCGAGGCATACCGCAACAACGAATCCATCTTCCCCAGCGAAGAAGCCATGGCCAACAGCTTCGTCATCCTGCCCAAAGACCCGCACACCAGCCGCCTGATGACCCAGCTCTATCAAAGGCTGATGGCAATCAAATAACGGCAAGGCCAGCAAACCACAAAAGGCTACCTGAAAATTTCAGGTAGCCTTTTAGCCAATTTGGCTGCGATGCCCGAGCAAACTGTATTACGCTCAACTTTCAGGTAGCCTGCAAGGGATGGCTTGCAACCACAATATTAAGGAAGAGAGCTCACTCCCCCACCATTACCGTTCCAGTATGCCACATCAAGGCTACCTGAAAGCAGTAATCCCAACGAAATCAAAACAACCGGCTTGAGTGCTTAGGCAATTAACCTTTCAGGTAGCCTTTTCCAAAGCAAAACGCCCGAGCCAAAGCCCGGGCGCGTATATTCCAATCAAACCGTTCAGCCGAAGAATATCTTGGAGAACATCAGGCCGAAGGCCAAGCTGAAGCCCATGCTCAACAAGCCCGGCAGCATAAAGCTGTGGTTGAAAATAAACTTGCCGATTTTCGTCGTGCCCGTGCTATCAAAATCGATGGCGGCAATAATCGGGCCGTAGTTCGGAATGAAGAAATAGCCGTTCACCGCCACGAATGTGCCGATGATAATCGGCGCGGGTACGCCCAGCGAAATGGCCACCGGAAACAGCGTCGCCACGGTGGCGCCCTGGCTGTTCACCAACACGGAGAGCACAAACAACGCAAAGGCAAACGCCCACGGCGCGCTCTGCACCAGGCCGGACACCGCCTGCTGCACTTCGTCCAAATGCCCGTGCATCAGCGTATCGCCCAGCCAGGCCACGCCGAACACGGCAATCACGGCGCGCATACCGGCATGGAACACCGAGCCCTGCGTAATCGCATTGCCATCCGGTTTGCAGGTAACAATAATCAGCGCGGCAGCAGAAAGCATCACTATTTCAATGGTGTGCGCCATACCCATCGGTTTATCGTTAAACACCGGGCGCAGCGAAGGCATCGCGCCGAGCAGCACCACCAAAATAGCGGCAAACAGGAAAATCCCCACCGAAATCTTAGCCTTGCCGCTCACTTGCGCATCAGCGGCAACGGTTTCAGTGTCATACAACTTGCTGTAGGCCGGGTCTTTCAGGCGGCGTTGATATTCCGGATCATCTTTCAGCTCTTTGCCCATCCGGTTCACCAGCACGCAGGCAATACCGATGCCGATGATGGTGGAAGGCACGTTCACTTTAAGCACGTCTGCCATCGTAATATGCTGCGGCTCGAGGTAGCTCACGCAGGCCACCACCGCCGCCGCAATCGGGCTGGCCACAATGGCAAACTGCGAAGCAATCACCGCCATGGTAAGCGGGCGCTCCGGGCGGATGCCGTTTTTGCGGCTCACTTCCGCAATCACCGGCAGCACGGAATAGGCCACATGCCCCGTGCCAGCCAAAACGGTGAAGGTGTAGGTAACCATCGGCGCGATAAAGGTGATGTATTTCGGGTTTTTATGCAGCACGCGGGTGGCGATTTTAATCATATAGTCCAAACCGCCGGCCGCCTGCATGGCCGCCGCCGCCGACACCACCGCCATAATCATCAACATCACATCAATCGGCGGGCTGGTGGGCTCCAAGCCGAAACCGAACGACAATATGGCCAAACCGATGCCGCCGAACACGCCCAAGCCGATGCCGCCCACTTGGGCGCCGGCCAGGATACACAACAGCACCACGGCAAACTGGATAAAAAACTGCGCATGTTGAGCAAAGAAGCTCATTATGGTCTCCAAAGTAAACTTATGTATGCAAAAAATGGCACTGAGTTTACCAAACTTTATCACGCAAATAAAACGGATTTTATTTTCAGGTAGCCTTTATACAAAATAACACAATGTATAAAAACAATAAATTTTCATCTCTCCGTAATCATCTCCTCTCCTGCACACCCCGCCCGGCAAAACTATCTGTTCCCCATCCCATACACTCATCTGCAAACATCTCTTAACAAACCAGCCAATAAAAATCCCATGCCGGGAAAAACGGCATGGGAAAGAAATTGGAGCGGGTAACGGGAATCGAACCCGCATAGTCGGCTTGGGAAGCCGGTGCCTTACCATTAGACGATACCCGCAAAACAGGAGTGCGCGCAGTATAGAGGATTTCCCGGCAAACCGCCAGCCCGCGCTAATCGCGGAACAGCGGCTCGCCCGGCAGCCCATCCCGCGCCTGCCGCACATCCTTCCCCGAGCCTACACCGCCCATCAATATCGGCACATTAAAAAGCTGCTATTCCACACCACGCCATATCACAAAAAGTTTCAGGTAGCCTTCCCTGTTTTAGGCTACCTGAAATCCATCCCCGCCCGGTATAGCGGAAGATACTTACTTTCCCACATAAGATCGCGTATGGAATGTACACGCGCGGTTGTCTGATAATCAGGCAACCGAGCGTGAGCAAGCTTGCACATTCTATTGATGGGGGCTGCGCTGGCTCTGATCCTGTTACGTTATTATTTTGCGTCCTCTGTTTGCGGTTGAGATGATGGAAATAAAACCTTAATTACAAAAGATGCAGTATGTCTATCTCGTCCATCCTCTTTAGGACAAAACTCCCCCCGACCCCAAGGGTTAGGATTTTGCTCAAATTTAGAGTAACCTAAAGCTGGAACAAAAGCATATACTCTTTTTTCAGCCATGACTTCCTTAGTCTTGGTATCAATAATCTTAATAACGGTACCGGCTATCCAATGCTTACGGTTTTCCCAAGAAACATCATTTTCGTAAGTAACAGCATAACGAGCTGGTTGTTTGGGATTTATCTCCTGATTGAAGTCTTCATACTTGATGCCCCAATCCCCACTATAGCGAATAATCGAACCATCTTTTTGTAAAACATCAACATATCTATATCCTGGGCTATTATGCCAATCCTGCATTGACCCAGGCAGAAAACTATTTATATATCCCACCCTTTGGCGTTCATTTTCTATCGCCGCATCCTCCCACATCTGGTCTTTCCGCGGGTTGTAGCGGTTGCTCTGATACTTCTCGTCATCCCCGCGCACTTTCAGCAGCAGAATGCCGTCCACATTGTCCGCCGTGCGGTAGATCTTCTCGCCGGCGTTTTGGCACAGCTGGTCGAAGCGGGCTTTGGCGGGATCGTAGCGTTTGTGCCATGCGGCTTCTTCCTCTGCGGCTTTCTGTTGTGCCCGCTGATGGTCGCGCACCAGTGGCGAAATGCACGAGTAGGGCACGGCTATCAATACCAGCAGCCCTGCCCAAAATCGGTTTTTACGCGGCGTTTTTTTGAGCACGCCGCGCATGGCGAGAAGGGTGAGTAAGACTATGCCCAGCAGCCCGCCCCAAACTATCAGCTTGCCTAGGTCGCTTGGTGTGAACATGGGTTTGTCTCCTTGAAGTGTTTGGTGGTATTCAGTGGGTTAAATTTATAGACTGGGTTTTGGCTTTGCTGTGATGTTTTCAGGTAGCCTTTCGGCTTGCCGCCATATCACTTACAGGCTACCTGAAATCTTCGCTCTTCGTTGCAGCTTACGCTTTCAGGTAGCCTTTATTCTGCCAGCCAGGCCGCCAAGCTGGTCAAGCCGTCCAGCATGGCTAAATGCGGGGCGGTTTGCAGTTGGGCGGGGGTGTGGGCGCCGGTGGTGAGGGCGATGGCGGGGCTTCGGGCGTTGTGCGCCATGTGCAAATCGTGGGTGGTGTCGCCGATTACCAGGGCTTCGGCCGGGTGCACGCCCAATTCTTCGCAGATGGAGAGCACCATTTCCGGCTGGGGCTTGGAGGCGCATTCGTCAACGGTGCGGGTGGCGAGGAAGAAGCTGCGCGTGCCGGTTTCGTCCAGGGCGGCATCGAGCCCGCGCCGGCCTTTGCCGGTGGCTACGGCGAGCCAGTAGTGCTGTTGCAGCCGCTGTAGGGTATTGCCTGCGTCGGGGAATAAAACGGTTTGCCCGCGGTGGTGGTGGAATTCGTGCTGATAGGCGCGGATGGCGGCTTCGGTTTGCTGTTGATCCAGCTGCGGGCAGAGGCGGCGCAGGGCTTCGCGCAGGCTCAGGCCGATGGTGGCGCGGATGTCGGCCTCGGCGGGCGGCGGCCAGCCGAAGCGGCAAAAAGAGTTTTGCACGCCCTGCACGATTTGGGCGGTGGAGTCGGCTAAGGTGCCGTCCCAGTCGAAAATCAATACGCGATACGGTTTCATGGGCATTCCTTGATGTGTTAGAAGTTTGGGCTACCTGAACTTTCAGGTAGCCTCACTTGAAGCTGCGCCCTGCGCCGTGCAGCAAGGCGTTAATCATGATTTCATCGGCTTCCGCCTCGGCTTGGCGGCACGCCGTTTCCTGCCGGATGATTTCCTCCAAATCGGCACGGCCGCTCTCGACGGGCTGGGTGATCACCTGCTTGGGGCGCTCCAAAGAAAAGCCTTCCGGCAGGATCACTTTGAATTTGGGCTGCTTATCGTTTTGCTGCATATTTTTCCTTTTTGGCCAAATGGCAAACAGGCTACCTGAAAAACAAAGCCGGAATAATGGGCACACTTTTTTCAGGTAGCCCCTTCCGAACACCGACACCGGCTAAAGCTGCGATCCATAGAGGCTCAGGGCGCTGCGCAGCTGCTGCTGCACATTCCGATGCCCGCCGCGCATAACGTGGCTGTATGGAACCAACACCTGTTTCTTGCTCTCGGCATGGCGGCAATCATACGGCGCATACCGGCTGTCTCCCCGCAAACACAAAGCTGCAAAATCCGTACTCCAGCCGTTGGCACGGATTGTACACTCCCGCACGTCCTCGATATCCGCCCAGCGCACCAGCTGCTTCCTACCCCATACGGAATGCAGCACCACGCCCTGCTGCGTCAGCACAACCGGCCGAAAGCCCGTGATGCAGCGCAGCCATACCAACACAAACAGCCCGTCTACTGCGGCAAATAGCCCCAACAACACATAAGCAAAAGTATCGTGTGCCGCCGAATCGCTCGCACTCAGAAGCAAAAACGCGAACCCGAGAAAAACCGCCGCTTTCGGCAACAGCCATAGGCTGCAACGGAAAAAACTGATACGCAGCTCGTCTTCCATCATTCACCTCCCGTCTCCGGCATGCCGATTTTTCAGGTAGCCTCTTGCCCCTGCCGCAAACCCTCCAGCATCTGCCGCAACTCTTCCGGCAGCGGCGCGGTGAGCACCAGCGTTTCGCCGCTTGCCGGGTGTTCGAGCACCAAGCGGTGGGCGTGCAGGAACATGCGCTTGAGGCCGAGCTTTTTCAGGCGGCGGTTGGCGGTGTAGTCGCCGTAGCGTTCGTCGCCGGCAATCGGGCAGTTTTGCGACTGCATGTGCACGCGGATTTGGTGGGTGCGGCCGGTGCGCAGCGTGGCTTCCATCAGGCTCAGGGCGGAAAGCCCCACCGCGTGCAGCGGCGCGCCGCCGAAGCTTTCCAGCACGCGAAACAGCGTGTGCGCGCTCTGCCCTTCTTCGCTCACGCGCACCATTTTCTCGCCCGCCGCGCCGGTGTATTTGAACAGCGGCAGCTTCACCTGCCGCACGCCCTGCGGCCACGCGCCCATGCACAGCGCCAAATATACTTTTTCCGGCTTATCGTTGCGCCAGGCTTCGTGCAGCTTCACCAATGCGCTGCGCTTTTTGGCCACCACCAAGAGGCCGCTGGTATCTTTGTCCAGCCGGTGTACCAATTCCAAATATCGCGCCTGCGGCCGGGCGCGGCGCAGCTGTTCGATCACGCCGAAACTCACGCCGCTGCCGCCGTGCACGGCCACGCCGGAAGGTTTGTCCACCACCAAAAGGTGCTCGTCTTCAAATACAATGTCAAACTCGCGCGGCGGCACGGCAGCCCCGGCCTGCCCGGCTTTCTGCGCCAGCCGGATCGGCGGAACCCGCACTTCGTCGCCCGCGGCCAAACGGCTGTCGGCAGCGGCGCGTTTTTTGTTCACGCGCACTTCGCCGCCCCGGATGATGCGGTGGATATGGCTCTTGGGCACGCCTTTGAGCAGGCGGATGAGAAAGTTATCCAAACGCTGCCCGGCGGCGGCTTCGTCCACGCTCAAATAATTGACTGAATTTTTGCTAATTGCTGGCATTTTCTCTATAATCCTCTTCTTGCCGACACCGTGCCCGGGCTACCTGAAAGCCAAGCTTCAACGAAGCGAAAAACAAAGGGTGCCGCCGGGTTGGCAAGTTGATTGTTTACTGTTTATTTTATCGTAAAAAGACAATTCCGAACGGCTTTCCTCTGCCTGCCGCGCATTTTGGCGGGCAGATTGAAATAGTAATTGAGTTTACGGCTCCGGCAGCCCAAACGGCCTAAGACGCGACCAGCGCGCCGCCGCACCCGCTGCCGGGCTTAAAGAAGACCACAACACCGAATTAATAACGGATTAAGTTTAAACCAGAGCCAAGCGGCGAGCCGCAATCCAAGCAGTACGGCAAAACCAGCCAACACAACTTTGCTTTAAAATCAGTCCGCTATACCCCGCCGCAAGCGGCCGCCATCCGGCCTGCCGCGGCTTTCCAAATCAGCCGCCCACCCGGCGGCCGGCGCAGCAGCGATGCCCGCCCCGCTCTTTCACTACCTTCTTTACCGTTTTCTGCCCGCGCCCGAAGCCGGCTGCCCAACCGCCACGGCGGTTTGCCGCACACCACGCTTCAGGCCAGCACAGCATACGGCTGCCGGTTTTAACTTCGTTGAAGCTTTATTTTCAGGTAGCCTTCCCCAGCGGCAGCAAAGCGGCCAAACTAATTACGCGCTTCGGAATTGCAAACCAACCAAAAGGTTAGCAATATCATGAAACGTATGTTATTTAACGCCACCCAGGCCGAAGAGCTGCGAGTGGCGATTGTAGACGGGCAAAACCTGCTCGATCTCGACATTGAAACGCTGGGCAAAGAACAGCGCAAAGGCAATATCTACAAAGGCATCATCACCCGCATCGAGCCCTCGCTCGAGGCCTGCTTCGTGGATTACGGCACCGACCGCCACGGCTTCCTCCCCTTCAAAGAAGTTTCCCGCGCCTACTTCCAAGACTACGACGGCGGCCGCGCCCGCATCCAAGACGTATTGCAGGAAGGCATGCAGGTCATCGTGCAGGTGGAAAAAGACGAACGCGGCAACAAAGGCGCCGCGCTCACCACCTTCATCAGCCTAGCTGGCCGCTATCTCGTGCTCATGCCGAACAACCCGCGCGGCGGCGGCATTTCCCGCCGTATCGAAGGCGAAGAGCGCCAAGAGCTTAAAGCTGCCATGAGCCAGCTCGACGTGCCGCCCGGCATGAGCCTAATCGCCCGCACCGCCGGCATCGGCCGCAGCGTGGAAGAGTTGCAATGGGATTTCAACTACCTATTGCAACTGTGGCGCGCCATTGAAGAAGCCGGCAACGCCCATCAAGACCCCTACCTCCTCTTTATGGAGAGCTCCCTGCTCATCCGCGCCATCCGCGACCACTACCGCTCCGACATCGGCGAAATCCTCATCGACAACCGCGAAGTGTTCGGCCAAGTGCAGGAATTCATGAGCTATGTGATGCCGCACAACGTAGGCAAACTCAAATACTACGACGACCACATCCCGCTCTTCTCCCGCTTCCAAATCGAGCACCAAATCGAAAGCGCCTTCTCGCGCTCCGTGAGCCTGCCCTCCGGCGGCGCCATCGTGATCGACCATACCGAAGCCCTGGTTTCCGTAGACGTGAACTCCGCCCGCTCCACCCGCGGCGCCGACATCGAAGAAACCGCCTTCCAAACCAATATGGAAGCTGCCGAAGAAGTGGCCCGCCAAATGCGCCTGCGCGACTTGGGCGGCCTGATCGTGATCGACTTCATCGACATGGAAAATCCCAAGCACCAGCGCGATGTGGAAAACACCCTGCGCGACGCGCTGCGGAAAGACCGCGCCCGCGTGCAGATGGGCAAACTTTCCCGCTTCGGCCTGCTTGAGCTTTCCCGCCAACGCCTGCGCCCCTCCCTAGGCGAAAGCAGCCACGTGGCCTGCCCGCGCTGCGCCGGCACCGGCGTGATCCGCGGCATCGAATCCACCGCCCTGCACGTGTTGCGCATCATCCAAGAAGAAGCGATGAAGGACAACACCGAAGAAGTGCACGCCCAAGTGCCGGTGGACGTGGCCACCTTCCTGCTCAACGAAAAACGTGCCGAGCTGTTCGGCCTGGAAGAGCGGCTGGACGTGTCTATCCTGATGATTCCCAATATCCATCTGGAAAACCCGCACTACAACATCACCCGCGTGCGCCCCGACGATGTGGACGACGATGCCGAGCCCAGCTACAAACAAGTCGAAATCCCCGAAGAAGACGACAGCCAAACCTTGGAAATCGGCCGCCAGGCTAAGCCGGTGAAACCCGAGCCCGCCGTAAAAGGCATCAAACACAGCAGCCCCGCCCCCGTAGTGCAGCAGCCTGCCGAACCCGGCCTGCTGGCCGGCATCGGCGCTTGGTTTGCCAAATTGTTTGGCGGCGGCGAAACCAAATCCGCCGAAGCCCCCGCAGCCAACAACAGTCGCAACGGCGGCAACCGTGGTAAAGCCCCGCAAAACCGCAACCGCCGCAACCGCAGCCAGCAGCGCAGCCAAAACGGCAACAGCCGCCCGCCGCGCCCGCAAAATGCCGACGATACCGAAACCTTGGACAACCGCGCACCGCAACAGCTGGCAGAGAAACCCGCTGCCGAGCAGCAGCCCAATCCGCGCCAACGCCGCCGCCAACGCAAAGACAGCGATGTTCAGGTAGCCTCGGCTGAAAACGATAAGCTGCAGCCCGCCAGCCAAGCGGCCGATATCCCCGAACGCGTTGCCGACGACACCGGCAGCCCTGCGGAAAACCAAGAGCGTGGCAGCGAACGCAGCGAGCGCGAGCGTAATCATGAGCGCGGCGAACGCAACGAACGCCGCTCCGGCCGCGACCGCCGCCAAGAAAACGGCCAACGCAACGGCAAAGGTCGTGGCCGCCAGCGCAACATCCCCTCTGCGCAGAAAATCATCCAATATCTGGATATTCCGCTGCAAGCCGAGCTGGTGAAATCCGCTGCCGACGTGGTATTGGGTCTGTACACCGAAGCGCCCGCCTCCATGCCGCAGCCCGATGAGGCCGACAACGACAAACCGTTGGTCATCACCATCCCCGAAGTGGCCGATGAAGCCGATGCACCAACCTTCGTGTTTGCCGAAGAAAACACCGCCGAAGCTGATGAAACCGTCAACCCGGCTGCCGTTGCAAGCCCGGTTGCGGAAACAACGCGGGAAGAAGCCGTTGTGGTGGAAACCGTGGCCGTAGAAGCCTCATCCGTCGAAACCCAAGCCGCTCCGGAAGCTGCTCCTGCCGATGATTCCATTGCTACCGCAGCCCAAGCCGTAGAAACGGCAGCGGCAGCCGTGGCGCAACCCGCGCCGCAACAAACCGTAGCCGAACCCGCTGCCGCTGCCGACCTGGGTGGTTTGGTATTGGTGCAAACCGATCCCGCCGCGCTCTCCGCCGTTCAGCCCGAGCCCGAGCAGCCAAAAGGCCTGCGCCGCGCCGATGTTGCCCCCGCCGCCCCGGCTGCCGTGCCCGAGCCGCAGCAACTGCAGCAAGTGGAAACCCACCACAGCTGATCTAGGTTTTCAGGTAGCCTGCCTAGGCCACAAACCAACCGCCCCGAACAAATGCTTGGGGCGGTTTGTTATCTTCGATTTGAGGCTACCTGAAATCTAATCGCAAAATAGCCGAACGGATTTTGGAAGAAAGTCGGCGCAGGGCGGTGAGCCGCAAGCAGTACAAAAATTCGGCAAGGCGGATCAACGCTGTGCAGAATTAGGTTGACGTACTATACGGCAGGTCGGCGAGCCATCACTGCATGAAATGAAGCGCTTCAGCCATCGAAAACCAAACCCATCGTCCTCCCCCTATTTTCAGGTAGCCTCCCCTCCCGCCTGAGGCCGGCTGAAGACACTGCTGCCCGTTTTATGGCGGATTACTCGGCTAAGACCCGCTTTCAGGTAGCCTTTTGTGCCAAATCCTTATAAAATCGGCAACTTGTTTTTTTACTTATTCCGGCACGGCAGGCAAGCTGCAACCGCCCGCCATACAGCCGCACTCAAACCACTCCGAGACCACCATGACCGACTACTCCCAAACCGTAAACCTCTACGAATCCCCCTTCCCCATGCGCGGCAATCTGGCCAAGCGCGAACCGGCGTGGGTGAAGCAGTGGCAGGACGAAAAACGTTATCAGAAGCTGCGCCAAATCGCGGCCGGCCGCCCCAAATTCATCCTGCACGACGGCCCGCCCTATGCCAACGGCGACATCCACATCGGTCATGCGGTCAATAAAATCCTGAAAGACATCATCATCCGCAGCAAAACGCTGGCGGGCTTCGACGCGCCCTATGTGCCCGGCTGGGACTGCCACGGCCTGCCGATTGAAGTGATGGTGGAAAAACTGCACGGCAAGGAAATGCCACCCAGCAAGTTCCGCGAGCTCTGCCGCCAATATGCCGCCGAGCAGATTCTGCGCCAGAAAAAAGACTTTATCCGCTTGGGTGTGATTGGCGATTGGGAAAACCCCTATCTGACCATGGACTACAAAACCGAAGCCGACACCGTACGCACGCTGGGTGAGATCTACAAAGCAGGCTACCTGTATCGCGGCGCGAAGCCCGTGCAGTTCTGCTTGGACTGCGGCTCATCGCTGGCCGAGGCCGAAGTGGAATACAAAGACAAAACCTCCCACGCGATTGACGTGGCCTACCGCTTCCAAGACAACGCCGCGCTGGCCAAGGCTTTCAGGCTGCCTGAAATCTCCGGCGACGCCTTTGCCGTGATTTGGACCACCACCCCGTGGACGCTGCCCGCTACTCAGGCAGTTTCTGCCGGTGCAGACATCGTGTACCAACTCATCGACACGCCGCGCGGCAAACTGGTGCTGGCCAAAGATTTGGCCGAAGCCGCACTGGAACGCTATGGCTTTTCAGGTAGCCCTATACTTGCCGAATGTACTGGTGCCGATTTAGAAAATATACTGGCTGAACATCCGCTTATCGATGGTCGAGATATCCCAGTAATCAACGGCGACCACGTAACCACCGAAGCCGGTACCGGCCTCGTGCACACCGCGCCCGCGCACGGTTTGGAAGACTATTTCGTCTGCAACAAATACGGCATCGAGCTCTACAACCCCGTGAACGCGCAAGGCCGCTATATCGCCGAAGTGCCGCGCGTGGCCGGCATGACCGTGTGGGAAGCCAACCAGCCGATTATCGACTGGCTGCAAGAAAACGGCCGCCTGCTCGCCCACGGCAAAATCGAACACAGCTACGCCCACTGCTGGCGGCACAAAACCCCGCTGATTTACCGCGCCACCGGCCAATGGTTCATCGGCATGGACAAAGCCGGCACAGACGGCAAAACCCTGCGCGACAAAGCCCTCAAAGCCGTGGACGACACCGAATTCTTCCCCGCATGGGGACGTGCGCGGCTGGAGGCCATGATTGAAGGCCGTCCCGACTGGGTGGTGAGCCGCCAGCGTTTCTGGGGCACGCCGATGACCTTCTTCGCCCACAAAGAAACCGGCGAGCTGCACCCCGATTCCGCCGCGCTGTTGGAAAAAGTCGCCCTGCTCATCGAGAAAAAAGGCATCAACGCCTGGTTTGAGCTGGATAAAGCCGAGCTGCTATCGCCCGAAGACTGCGAACAATACGACAAACTGCCCGACACCATGGACGTGTGGTTCGATTCAGGCAGCACCCACTTCTCCGTGCTGAAACAGCGCCCCGAGCTCGCCTGGCCGGCCGATTTGTATCTGGAAGGCAGCGACCAGCACCGCGGCTGGTTCCAATCCTCCATGCTCACCGGCTGCGCCACCCTCGGCCGCGCGCCCTACAAACAACTGCTCACCCACGGCTTCGTGGTCGACCAGAACGGGCGCAAAATGTCCAAATCCATCGGCAACGTGGTTGCCCCGCAGGAGGTGTACAACGAATTCGGCGCCGACATCCTGCGCCTGTGGGCGGCTGCCACCGACTACAGCGGCGAATTGGCGATTTCCAAAGAAATCCTCAAACGCGTAACCGAAAGCTACCGCCGCATCCGCAACACGCTCAGCTTCCTGTTTGCCAACCTCAAAGACTTCAACCCGATTGAAGACGCCGTGCCGCAGGCCGACATGGTGGAAATCGACCGCTACGCCCTCGTGCTGGCGCGCCGGTTACAGGAAAAAGTTTCAGGTAGCCACTACCCGCGCTACGCCTTCCACTTCGCCGTGCAGGACATCGTACAGTTCTGCTCCGAAGACCTCGGCGCGTTCTATCTGGATATTCTGAAAGACCGTCTCTACACCACCCAAAAAGACGGCCACGCCCGCCGCAGCGCGCAAACCGCGCTCTACCACATCACCCGCAGCCTCGTGCTCCTGATGTCGCCCATCCTCTGCTTCACCGCCGAAGAAGCGTGGGACATCATCGGCGGCGGCGAAGAAGACAGCGTGCTCTACCACACCCTGCACGACTTCCCGCCCATCCCCGCCGCCAGCGAAGCCGCACTCGTGGAAAAATGGACACACATCCGCGAAGCCCGCGCTGCCGTTACCGCCGCCATCGAGCCGCTGCGTGCCGACAAAACCGTTGGTTCCTCATTGCAGGCCGAAGTCGTCCTCACCGCGCCCGAACCGCAATACGGCTACCTGAAAGCACTCGGCAGCGAACTGCGCTTCGCCATGCTCGTTTCCAAAATCGAGCTGCAAAAAGGCGATGAGCTCACCGCCGAAGTCCGCCCCAGCACCGAAGCCAAATGCGAACGCTGCTGGCACTATGTGGACAGCGTCGGCAGCGTTGCCGCCCACCCCACCCTGTGCGCCCGCTGCGCCGAGAATGTGGACGGCAAAGGCGAAGAGCGGGATTACGCCTAAGCCGGTTGAGGCTACCTGAAAGCGTCAGCTTCAACGAAGCTAAAATATCCGTAGTAAGCAGTAAAAAGGTGGGCATTGGTTGCCCACCTTTTTTCAGGTAGCCTGAAAGCGCATATAGCCGAAATAATGATTTCTATAGCCAACACACGAAAGAGTTGATATACGGATAGGGGATGGGTCTCCACCCATCAATCCTCAGATACCTCACAATGGTGGGCTGAAGCCCACCTTACAAATGTATCTATATTCAAAATATGTTAGCTATACATACACGGTATCGAGTCGCGACAGTCGTAGATCGGGCTTTTGAATCTAACGCTTGCTTGCTATTTACTGAATAAAATACATAAAATTTTAGGAGCAATGGCAATGACTAACCTAGCAGGGTTATTTTATAGATATAATCTAGATAAATGTATTACCACTCAAGTCAAATCCTATATGGCAATATTTCCTATTTTTGTCATATTAATATCTTTTTATAGAAAATTAATCATCTCATTATTTATATATAAAATCCTAATATTGCTTATACCTATCGCCATATCAATATTACAATATTATATTTTTATTGTAGATTTTTCAAAACTAGACAATCAAAGTAAAAGAAACTTCTTTAACGATTTATTCCCATTAGAATGGGAGCAAATCCTAACGAGAGGATTATCTGGAACAAAAAGTATATACCTGTTATATATCTTATCATTACTTATCTTTTTGTATGATACTAATAATGAAATGAGTTTATCATCAATCATTTTTACAGGTGTATTAATGCTCATTCATACTTTATGTATATTTCTTATTTTTCTACATATCCATTATTGTATTAAATTTAGAAATCAGTAAATCACTTTATAAACAAGCGCAGCCAGCATGAGTAGAATGTATGCGGAACGCACACGATTTCCAGTTTCAAGCAGCAGTTGTAGGCCAAACTCTTGAATCTGACATTTGGGTATAGCCCAAGTATCCGACACCTGCGTTTACTGCAAAAAGACGGCCAAACCCATTTATTGGAATTCGTACGCCAAGACAAACGCATCCCGAGCACCCCTGATCAAAAACCCCGCCTGGCATACGAAGACGGGAAAATCGCCGACTATCTGATGTATCAGCACAAAAATGCTTGGCTGGTAGCTTAGATAAGCAGGGCGCATTACTCGCACAATAAAAGGCTACCTGAAAACCATTTTTCAATTTTCAGGTAGCCTTTCTGCTCCCACCATGCCAACCCTGCTTGACAGTCCGTTAAAGCATTTTTACAATACGCCACATTACATGGGTCGTTAGCTCAGTTGGTAGAGCAGCGGACTCTTAATCCGTAGGTCGAGCGTTCGAACCGCTCACGACCCACCAAAATAATCTAAACTAATCAGTAATTTAGGTTAGATTATTTTACCCTCCAAGGTTTGCGCGTTTGAGACTTTGACAAAACTTTGGAGTAAACCGATTCCGGGGGCAATGCCGGAATCAATCAATCGGGCGTGTTGTGATAAGTGTTCCGGTGCGAGGTGGGCATACCTCTGCACCATTTCGACACTTTCCCAACCGCCCATTTCTTTTAGGGCTGCCAGGGGTGTGCCCTGCTGGACTAGCCAGCTTGCCCAAGTGTGCCGCAGGTCGTGCCGGCGGAAATCTGTTATCCCCGCTTTCTCCAACGCTTCGCGCCACACACGGCTGCTGATGGATTTAACCCGTGCGCCTTTGCTATGCGTATTTGCGATTTCTTTTATCTGAGCTCTCAGCAGCACTTTGGACAAACTTTAGACTAATTCAATCCCTACCCATAAAACAGCATCCAAAGCGCGCGCAACAGGGCAATCAATAGGATTTTTTCGCCCGCCAGCAAACAGGCTACCTGAAAAAGCAAACTGATCAGCAACACGCCCTGAAGCTGCAAGGGGCTGAACAGCAGCACGTCGTCGCGGCTCAAATAACGCCGGTGCAGCCACATCAGCAGCATCAGCAGCGCCTGCCCGGCGATCCACAGCAGCGGTTTGAGCAAATACAGCGTGGCAAGGCCGGTAAGCAGCGGGGCAGACATCCCTTGCGGATACTGCCAGCCCGCCAGCAAGAGCAAAAACAAAAACGTAATATGCTGCACCGCACCGGCCACGGCGAAATAGGCCAGAAACACCCCACCACCGTCCAGCCGCCAGCCCATCTGCCGCGCATCGTAACGCCAGCCGTTGGCAAACAGAAACAGGCTGCCGAGCGCAAAATAGCCGTACACCGGATAAAGGTTGGCTACATGGGTAATCCCCAGTACGCCGGGCATAATCCGCGCACTGAGGATGCCGAAGCCCAGCCACAGCATCACGCTGCCCCACAGCCAGGAAAACTGCTGCCGCTGAAACGCCAAGGTAAGAAATACGGCGATATACACCGATAGCGCCCACAAAGTCGGGCTTTGCCAAGCCATCATTACCACCCGCCGGCTCTAGCCAGCGCCGCTGCGGTACAGGCAGCCAGCTCGCGCATCCAATCCAGCGGCAAATCCGGCGTAAAGCGCGTTTCATCCGCATCGCCCGCCACCATCGCCGCCACGGTTTGCCCGTTCACGCGCAAGGGCAGCAGCAAGAAGCTCTCCAGCCACCTGCCCTCCTGCGGCAGCGCCTTCATCAGCGCCGGCGCGATGCGGTTGCCGCACAGCGGCTCTTTCAGGGCAGACAAGGCAGCATGGGCGGCATGGTTTTCAGGTAGCCTGTAGGTACCGGAAACCGCGCCTTTTTTCGGCGGCTCGGCCAGCAGCCACACCCGGCCGGACGGCAGCGCGAAATCTTCCTGCCAGCCCGCCTCCACCGCACGCAACACCTGCAACAGCGTATTGGCCGCCAGCAAGCGGCGCACAAAGCCGAGCATCCGGCCAAGCGTTTGATGGTTGCTATCGGCATCCTGCATGATTTGTGCCAACTGCCCGGCCATTTTGGCCGCCTTTTTCTGCTGCGCCAGCCATTGCGCTTGCGCAAACGACTGCACCCGCCCCTTTGCCGGACGCACGCCCAAATCAGCGGCATGGTTCAACAGAAATTCCGGGTGCTCCTGCAAATAAGCCAATATTTTCTTTTCGTTCATCAGTAAGTTACCGTTCCTTCAAACACCGTGGCCGCCGGCCCTGACATCAACACATGGTTATCCGCCGCCCACTCAATCTGCAAATCGCCGCCCGGCAGGCTCACGCACACCGCGCCATGCCGTGCCAGCAGCCCGGCCCGCATGCCGGCCACCGCCGCCGCACACGCGCCCGTGCCGCAGGCCTGGGTTTCACCCGTACCGCGCTCAAACACACGCAACCGGATATGGTGCGTATCCAGCACCTGCATAAAGCCCACGTTCACCCGCTCGGGAAACTGCGGATGCCGCTCCAGGTTAGCGCCCCATTCGGCCACCGGCGCACGGTTCACATCGTCCACCACCAGCACGGCGTGCGGATTGCCCATATTCACACAGGAAAAACACGCGTTTGCACCGTCCAAACCAATCTCGTGCCACAAGGCATCGGCAGCCTCGCCCGGCGCGGGCGCAAACGGAATATCCGCCGCCGCCAAATGCGGCTCGCCCATATCCACCGTAACCAGGCCGTTTTCCTGCAAATTCAGCACAATCAGCCCCTTGGCTGTGGCCACTTTGATGCGTCGGTTTCGGCTCAGGCCTTTTTCGTGCACAAAACGGGCAAAACAGCGCGCGCCGTTGCCGCACTGCTCCACCTCGCTGCCGTCTGCATTGAAAATACGGTAGCCAAACTCAGCCTCCGGCAGCGGCGGCGCCTCCACCAGCAACAGCTGGTCGAAACCGATGCCCCGGTGGCGGTCTGCCCATTCGGCAATCGGCGCGGCAGCCGGATCAAAATGCTGGCTGATGCCGTCGATAACCATAAAATCGTTGCCCAACCCGTGCATTTTGGTAAATTTCAATACAGCCATCACAGCCTCCGCCGACGCTTTCAAAGCGGGCTATCATACCCAATCCCCGCCGCAAGTTAAAGCCGCGCTTCAACTTTCAGGTAGCCTTCCCGGCACAGGCTACCTGAAAATCAGCATAGCCATGCCATACGGCAAGATGCTTGTGTTTCCGGCAGACAGCTTGGTTTGAATCGCTCTTTTCAGGTAACCTCTCCCCTCCACCCAGGCTACCTGAAACCCATCCTTCCCAACAAAACCACAACACAACCCGGCAAAATCCAACCCAAACCGGGTTTTCTTTACGCCTCTGCCCGTTATCGGCCAATGGCCAGATGCGCTATAATGCGCCCTTTTGTTTTAGCCGCATTTTCCCTATGTTGATCCATCCCGCTTTCAATCCCGTTATGCTCAAGCTCGGCCCGCTTGCCATCCGCTGGTATGCCGTCAGCTATCTCGTTGGCTTTGCCCTGTTTATGTGGCTCGGGCGTCGGCGCATACGCCAAGGCAACAGCGTATTCACCACGCAAACCCTAGACGACTTCCTCACCTGGGGCATCATCGGCGTGATTGTGGGCGGGCGGATTGGCTATGTGCTGTTTTACCAACACGCCTACTATTTCGCCAATCCGTTAGAAATTTTCAAAGTATGGCAGGGCGGCATGTCGTTTCACGGCGGCTTCCTCGGCGTGGTAATCGCCGGCCTCCTGTTTGCCTACAAACATAAAATCAACCCGCTCAAGCTGGCCGACTCCATCGCACCGCTCACGCCATTAGGCTTTGCTGCCGTGCGCCTGGGCGGCAACTTTGTGAACGGCGAGCTCTGGGGGCGCGTCACCCGGCCGGATGCCTTCTGGGCCATGGGCTTTCCCCAAGCACATAGCGAAGACTTAAAACTGGCCACCGAGCAGCCGCAGCTGTGGGGGGCGATTTTCCAGCAATACGGCATGCTGCCGCGCCATCCCTCCCAGCTCTACCAATTTGCCCTGGAAGGCATTTTGCTGTTTGTGCTGCTGTGGTGTTTTTCCAAAAAACCACGCCCCACCGGCCAGGTAGTGAGCCTGTTCCTGCTCGGCTACGGCACCGCCCGCTTTATCGCCGAATTTGCCCGCGAGCCCGACGAATTCCTCGGCCTGCTCTATTTGAACTTCTCCATGGGCCAGTGGCTCAGCCTCCCCATGATCGCCTGCGGCCTGATCTGCTTCCTCTACTTTGGCCGGCGCAAGGCTAAACCGGCAGAGGGAGATGTTTGATATCATAGCTTTGAGAACAAAAAGGCTACCTGAAAAATGGTTTTCA
>CAUPYH010000029.1:0-21004 GCA_963515595.1 uncultured Eikenella sp.
TGAACGTGATGCAGAAGGGCTATACCCTGCACGACCGCGTACTGCGCCCCGCCACGGTGTCCGTTGCCAAGGCGCCGGAGGCGGAATAGCTTTCGGGCTGTAAACGGATTTTCAGGTAGCCTGCTATATCGAATGCAGGCTACCTGAAAATTTTGGCACACAGTACAGCGTTTGCTTCAATAAAAAGGCTACCTGAAAACGCAGCGCAGTGAAGTTTCTGCGAAGCTAAAGTTTCAGGTAGCCTTTGTTGTATCTATTTTTAGCTAGCGCTGAACATCGGCCGTTTTGCCGAAACGCCGGATGCCGTTTTCGCACACCCACACATCCATCTGCATATCGTGCTCTTCGGCTGGCAGGATGTCGGTTTCCTGGCAGGCGAAACCCGCGCCGATTTTGTGCGGGCAGAGGCGGTGGCGGGTGGCGGCGAGGGTAACGTCGTAGTAGCCGCCGCCTTGGCCGAGACGGTAGCCGCGCCGGTCGATACCGACTAGGGGGATGATGATGCTGTGTAGGTTGTGGATGCGGATTTTGCGGCCGGCAAATTGGGGGATGTTCAGCTTGCCTTGGCGGCGGCGTTCGGGGCGGCCTTGTTGCGGGAAGGGGGTAAACCACAGGCGCTGGCGGCGTGGTTCGATGTAGGGCAGGTAGAGCTCGGTGCCGCGTTGGCGGGCGGCGGCGGTGAGGCTGTCGAGCCGCAGCTCGCTGCCGATGGGCCAATAGATGGCCAGCCGTTTGCCGCGTTTCAGGTAGCCTTTGAGCAGGTTGTTGATGTGTTTCTCGGCACGCTGCCGCTGGGCAGGCGGCAGGCTTTGCCGTTGACGGCGGAAGTGGCGGCGGAGGTCGGTTTTACTTGGCATGGCAGGCTCAGTGGTTTAGATGAGGCCTTTTTTCAGGCGGGTCCAGCTTTCTGGGTCTTCCTGCCATTCTACGCTTTCGCCGCGCAGTATGGCCTGCATCATTTGGGCGGTTTCGGTGTCGATTTTGCGGGCGGCTTGGAGCAGGGGCTCGTTGGCGAATATGGGCAGGTCGGGGTTGTATTTTTCGGCCATTTTGTCCATCTGGTAGCGGTCGCGGGCGGCGTAGAATTCGCTGAGCTCTTGGGCTTTTTCGGAGTTGATACCGAGTTTTTCCAGCGCGAGGCGGCCGCTTCGGATGGCGGCGTCTACGGTTTCGCGGATGATGTAGTTGGCGCCGGCGTGGTGCAGGTGGTAGGCGTGGATACGGTCGTAGGCGCGGGTAATTACCGGCAGGTTGGGGTAGTGGCGGTGGACGAATTCCACGATTGAGGTGGCATGCTCGAGGTTGCTGATGCAGATAATGAGCAGCTTGGCGTGTGCCAGACCGATGGAATTGAGCAGCTCGGGGCGGGTGGCGTCGCCGTAGTAGGTTTTGCTGCCGTATTTGGTGAGGCCTTCCACGGTGTCGGCCTGGTAGTCGATCACGGTGGTGTGGAAGCCGCAGGCGGTGAGCATGCTGTTGATTTGCTGGCCGAAGCGGCCGTGGCCGAGCAGGATGACGGGGTTTTCCTCTTCAATCACGTCTTGCGGGCGCTCTTGGTTTTCTTCCACGATGCCGCGCGGGGCGATCACTTTGTCGTAGAAGATAAACAGGAGCGGAGTGAGCAGCATAGAGAGGGCAACCACCAGCGAGATGCGGTCGGCCATGGCGCGCGGCAGAACATGGCTCTGGCGGGCGATGGTAAGCAGCACAAAGCCGAATTCACCGGCCTGCGCCAGGCTGAGCGCGAGCAGTTTGCTGCCCATGCGCGGCAGGCGGAACAACAGACCGAGGATGAAGAGGATGATGCCTTTTACCGCCAGCGTGGCTAAGGTGATGGCAGCCACCACCCAGAACTCTTTAGCCAGTAGAGTGAAATTCATGCCCGCGCCCACGGTGATGAAAAACAGCCCCAAGAGCAGGCCTTTGAAGGGCTCGAGATGGCTTTCCATTTCGTGCCGGTAGGAGCTGTTGGCCAGAGCCACACCGGCCACGAATGCGCCCAGCGCGGGGGAGAGGCCGACGAGCGACATCAGCGTGGCAATGCCTACCACCACGGCCAGGGTGAACATGGTGAACATTTCGTTGAGGCGGACTTTGCTGATGAAGCGGAACATACGCGGCACCAAATAGCGTACGCCCACGGCAATCAGCAAAATAGCGGCAATGCTCACGGCGGCGAGCACCCAGCCGGGCTGGTCGGCCAGCAGATTGGTAGTGTGCGGGCCGCTTTGGTGATGGTGGCCGGCAGCCAAGAGCGGTAAGAGTGCCAGCATCGGGATAGCGGCCACGTCTTGAAACAGCAGAATGGCAAAGCCGGCCTGTCCGCCGGGAGATCGCATCAGATTTTTTTCGCTGTAGGTTTGCAGCACGATGGCGGTGGAGGAGAGCGCCAGGATACAACCCACGGCCACGCCCATCTGCCAGCTTTTGCCGATGGCTATGGTGATGCCGGCAATCGCTGCCACAGAAAGCAGCACCTGCAATCCGCCCAGCCCCAAGAGCTTATGCCGCAGTTGCCACAGCTTTTGCGGTGCCAGCTCCAAACCAACCAGAAACAGCATCATCACTACGCCGAATTCGGCAACGTGCTGGATGGATTCGGTTTCTTTGCCGGCAAAACCTAAAACCGGGCCGATGGCGATACCGGCCATCAAATAGCCCAACACCGAACCCAAGCCCAGTTTTTTGGAGACGAGCACGGCGGCAACGGCGAAAGCCAGGTAGGTAAAGGAGTAAAGCAGGATGGTGGTCATGGGCGTATTTTAGGTAAGTGGTGTTTGAAATAAAGGGTTATGGTTTTCAGGTAGCCTTTTGCCGCAGGAGAGGCTACCTGAAAACAGCAGGTTTGTTTCGGTGAAACCGCCGTATGTTTCTGGCGGCCTTGTGGCAATCAGTGTCGTGCGGCTTCAGTAATCAGTTTGTCTACCAGTTGCGGTACGCCGTCTTTGGCTTTGGCTTCGATGACGCTGATGTTTGCCAAGCCTTTCGGCGGGCGCGGATCGACCAGATAGCGTTCGGCTTCGTGGGGCGCATATTCCACCAGGCCGGCGGCGGGATACACCTGCATCGAGGTGCCGACCACCAGCACTTTATCGGCCTGCGATACCCATCGGGCAGCGGTTTCAATCAGCGGCACGGCTTCACCGAACCAAACGATGTGCGGGCGCATAGGGTAGCCTTGCGGGTCGGTATCGTTGATGGATTGGTCGCCCGTCCATTCGACCACATAGTTTTCGTCGGCGCTGCTGCGGGCTTTGTTCAATTCGCCGTGCAGGTGCAGCACGGTACTGCTGCCGGCACGTTCGTGCAGGTCGTCCACGTTTTGGGTAACAATCTGAACTTGATAGTATTTTTCTAGCTCTGCTAGGGCGAGATGGGCAGCATTGGGTTCGGCAGCCTGTGCTTGGCGGCGGCGTTCGTTGTAGAAGTCGATCACGAGCTTGGGATTGCGCGCGAAGGCTTCGGGCGTGCACACTTCTTCCACTTTGTAGCCTTCCCACAGGCCGTCGGTGTCGCGGAAGGTGCGCAGGCCGCTGTCGGCGCTGATGCCGGCGCCGGTGAGGACGACGATTTTTTGCATGGTTTGCTTTCTTGTGAATGAGGTTGCCGTATGGTTTTAACTGCCTTGCAGCTCAGGCTTTCAGGTAGCCTTTATGGGCAGTGGGGCTACCTGAAATATGGGTATTTGGAGTTTCAGGTAGCCTTGTTAGTTACCAACCGTAGAAATTAAACAGCCATTCGCCATCCGGTTGCTTGATGGCGCGATGGGTTCGGCGCACCACTTCTTCGCTTTGCGGCGACATATAGTACACATCGAAGGAGAGGGCATTGGCTGCGAGTTTGCGGATGTTGTTTACGCGCAAAATGCGCAGGCACCCGCCGGTGTGATGCTCCATATTGCCGTGCGGCAGGGCAAGGTTGCCGCTTTGAGTGCCGGGTGCGCTATAGCGCTGGAGACGGCCAGACGATGCGCCGCAGGCGATTAGGCCGATATAGTTGGCAATGGCCGGTTTGGCATCGTTGAAGAGCGGGGCGGCACCGCGGTTGGGCACGGCGCGGTTAAGGGATTGGGTGATGGAGGCGCTGGTGCCGCTGCTCATCGGTGCGCTCTTGCTGCTGATGGGTTGGCCGTTGGCAAACTCGTTAACGCTGGTGGTTAGGTTATTCACTTCTTCAAGGATGTCTGCCACGTTTTGGCAGCCGCTTAGGGCGGTAATGAGAAGGGCGGTGCTCAGAATGGTGCGGACGGCTCTCATATTTTCTCCTATCGGATGGTGGGGAGGGTTTTAATTCGCTTGGCTGGCTGTGCTAAGGCTACCTGAAAATAAGAAATAGTTTTTCAGGTAGCCTTTTTGTTTAAAACCGGCGGTGCTGCAGGGCGGGCAGTTGGTTGCGTACGGTGTGCAGGCGTTGCGGCTTGAGTTCGGCCATGATCCAGCCTTCGCCTTCCGGCCGCTCGGCGAGGATTTCGCCCCAGGGGTCGATAATCATGCTGTGGCCGTAGGTGCGCCGGCCGCTGTCGTGCAGGCCGCCTTGGGCGGCGGCGATAACGTAGCATTGGTTTTCGATGGCGCGGGCCTGCAGCAGGGTTTGCCAGTGGGCTTTGCCGGTGGTGTAGGTAAAGGCGGCGGGCAGGAGGAGTACGTCAAACGGCTGCTGGGCGCGGAAGATTTCGGGGAAACGCAGGTCGTAGCACACGCCTTGGCCGTAGCGCCAGCCGTCGATTTCCACAGATGGGGGGATGCTGTTGCCGGCTTCGATGGTGTCGGCTTCGCGGTAGCTTTCGCCAATGCCGGTGTAGCTGAAGAGGTGGGCTTTATCATAGCGGCTGAGGCATTGGCCGTCGCGGCCGTATACGAGCAGGCTGTTGATGATTTTGCCGCTTTCGTTGGCGAGCAGGGGGATGCTGCCGCCGAATAAGACGATGCGGTGGCGGGCGGCCAGCTCGGCCATGAAGATTTGCAGCGGGCCGCGGCCGAATTGTTCGGCTTGGGCGAGTTTGTCGGTGTCGTGCCTGCCCATTAGCGACCAGTATTCGGGCAGCAGCACCCAGTCGGCGCCGGCTTGGGCGGCAGCGGCTACTTGCTGTACGACGCTGCGGCGGTTTACGGCGGGGTCGGTGTGGGAAACGAGTTGGATGGCGGCGGCGCGGATAGTTTGCATGGTGTGTTCGATGTTGGATTAAAAAACTAAGGGGAGGCTACCTGAAAGCATCTGCTTCAGCGGAGTTAAAACAATATCTTGTTGCGTGCGGCTGTTTCGGTGAAGCCAAAATTATTTCAGGTAGCCTTGAGTTTATTGTTGGTGCAATCGCGTGGCGTAATCCACTTCTTCGCGGCTGCCCATAATCACGGCCACGCGTTGGTGCAGGCCTTCGGGCTGAATATCGAGCATGCTCTCGCGGGCATTGGTGCTGGCGCCGCCGGCTTGTTCGATGATGAGGCTCAAGGGGTTGGCTTCATACATCAGGCGCAGTTTGCCGGGCTTGGCCGGGTCGCGCGCGTCTTTGGGATACATAAAGATGCCGCCGCGCATGAGAATGCGGTGAATCTCGGCCACCATGCTGGCTACCCAGCGCATATTGTAGTTTTTGCCGCGGGGGCCGGTTTCCCCGGCGAGCAGTTCGGCAATGTATTGCTGCATGGGTGGCTGCCAATGGCGCTGGTTGGACATATTGATGGCAAATTCGCGCGTAGCCTGCGGAATTTGCGGGTTGAGCTGGGTTTGGACAAATTGGCCGCCGGCATCCAGCGTAAACACGGCCACACCGTGGCGCAGGCAGAGTACAAGCTGGGTTTGCGGCCCGTAGAGAGTGTAGCCGCTGGCTACTTGGGCGCGGCCGCTTTGCAGGAAGGATTGGGTGGAAAGCGAGCCTGCAGGTTTTTCCAAGATGGAGAAGATGGTGCCGACCGAAATATTGATGTCGATATTGGACGAGCCGTCTAAAGGGTCGAACAGCACGAGGTAGCGGCCTTGATCGCTGGCTGGCACAAACTGCTCCTCTTCCTCGCTAGCCAAGCCGGCCACAGCGGGGTTGGCAGAGAGGGCGTCAATCAGGATTTGGTTAGCAATCACGTCCAGTTTTTTCTGGGCTTCGTCTTGCACATTGCTGCTGCCGGCTTCGCCCAGCACACCGGCGAGCACGCCCTGGCGCACTTGGCCGCTGATGGTTTGGCAGGCTTGAACGATGGTGGAAACCACGCTGCCTAATTCGGCAGGCAGTTGGTGTTCGGCGAGATGTTGCTGGAGGAATTGGGACAGGGTGGGCATGGGGAACTCGATTAGGATGTTTTTGTGGGTTATCTGTGCAAAGGCTACCTGAAAAGTTTGGTATGGCCTACACGCCGTTACGTTGGATTTTAACTGCGTTGAGGTTTCGCTTTCAGGTAGCCTGTTGGCATGGCCGTATTTTACCCGCACAGTGGCTGGATGGGGTAGGGTTTGCAGGGAGAAATTTGCCGTACCGTTGTGCTGTTCGGGCTGTTTAACGGCGTTTGCCGCGGCCGCTGTGGCGTGGCGGCTCAGTACGTTCAGCTTCGCGCCGTATGCGTTCCACTTCGCGGCGGAACTGCGGGGTAAGGCGCTGGCTTACCTGTTCGTAGCGCTGGCTGATTAGGCGCATCATCGGCGGCATCATAGTTTTGGTCAAATCGCCCTGTTTGTTCAACACACTCTGCCCGGCAGGTGTGTGGTAGAAGGCGATCATGGCGTCCACTTCTTCTTGTGTGTAGGTTTGGCGCATGGCATCACGGCTGATTTCGCGCATTTGGTTCAGCAATTCTTCCGATTGGAAAACTTCGCGGTTCATGCCGGAAACATATTGTTCGGAAGCACGTTGTAGCGCGGCACGCTGCTCGGGGCTCAGGCGGGTGTTGCTATTGATTTGTCGGTTGATTTCCTGGTTGGTGAAATCGGTGGCGGCTGGTACGGCAGTACGCAGCTGGGCGGGCAGGTTTTGCAACTCAATCAGCCGGTTGAGCGATTCGTCAGACGGGGTTTGCGCGGCGGCGGGCAGGGCAATCAAGAGTGCGGCCAAGGCGAGGCTGCGGAAGATAGACCGGCGGAGGCTATGCGGCATGGGATTCCTTTTTGTAGTGAGGCTACCTGAAAGCATCTGCTTCAGCGGAGTTAAAACAAGATATGCACCGCGCGGCTGCCACAGAATGGGCTATTGTCGGTCGCGGTGGTATTCACGGGTGAAAAAACTACAATCGTCATGCCCGTGAGTGGTGAGTGGCTTGCGCTGGCGGTGGTGCTGTTTCAGGCGCACCAGCAGCCATAACAACAGAGCCAGTAATAAGAAAGAAAGAGAAAGAGATAAATCGAACATCGCTGCCCCCCGCAAGTAATGGCACGAAACACTTTACATCCCTAATTATTTTGCTAGTTTACTTGGCAAGGCAGTGCAACCTTGGTTATGTGGGATGAAGTTGTTCGGCTGTAGGTATCAGAATCGGTGTTTGTTATCTGTTTGTTATCGCGGCGCGTGGCCGGTTTTTAAAGCTTGCCACTTTGAGCGGCAGCAAGCTGTTTGCTTGTTATATTTCAGCAAGCTCCTCTGTTTCAAAAAACCTTTGTATCTGTTTTAAATTATAGCGATTTCTTTACATTTATGTCCAGTAAGTGGCTAAAGTGCGGGGAAAGGTTAAGGCATATGTGCAACAAGTGCGTTATTATGGACAATAAGTATAAAATTATGCTTATTTTTGCGTTCATCATATAATTTCTACTTGCTTTTGTGTCTATGAATGTCTATTATGCCAGTAATTAGCAAATTACCGGTTTGAATTAGACTGAAAGTCCATTATGAAGCTTGATATTGATCTCCTGATTGCTTATTTCGGTGGCGTAAACGCATTGGCCGAGGCCTTGCGTCGGCATGATCCTGAAGGGGCTGCCTCCACCGCAGCCATCTACAAATGGCGCACACGCGGTTCGCTGCCGTTGGCACAGCTGCAAAGGCTGACTGCCTTGGCTGAAGCGCAAGGCAGGCCGTTGGATTTGAATGCTTTTCTGGAGCAGCAGCCTACTTTGCAGCGCGCCACGGCGCAGCCAGGCAATAGCCGCATAGTGGTATTCGATACCACTTTGCGAGATGGTGAGCAATCCCCGGGTGCCGCCATGACTAAGGAGGAAAAAGTGCGCGTGGCACGGCAGCTGGAGCGGCTGGGGGTGGATGTCATCGAGGCCGGTTTTGCTGCGGCCAGCCCGGGCGATTGGGAGGCTGTGCACGAAATTGCCCAAACCATTACCGAATCAACCGTTTGCTCGTTGGCGCGGGCGGTGGAGAACGATATACGCAAGGCTGGCGAAGCGATTGCACCCGCGCCGAAAAAACGCATCCACACCTTCATCGCCACCAGCCCCATCCACATGGAATACAAGCTGAAAATGAAGCCGCAGCAGGTGATCGACGCGGCGGTGAAGGCGGTGAAAATTGCCAAAGAATACACGGACGACGTGGAATTCTCCGCCGAAGACGCGGTGCGATCCGATTTGGACTTTTTGGCAAAAATCTTCACGGCGGTTATCGATGCTGGTGCCACCACCATCAATATCCCCGACACCGTGGGCTATTCCGTCCCGTCTGTGTGGTACGAGCGCATCGGCAGCATCATCCGCAGTGTGCCCAACGGCGGCAAAGTGGTGTGGTCCACCCACTGCCACAATGATTTGGGCATGGCCGTGGCCAACTCGCTGGCCGCAATTCAGGCAGGCGTTCGGCAAGTGGAATGTACCATCAACGGCCTGGGCGAACGCGCGGGCAATGCCAGCCTGGAAGAAATCGTGATGGCGCTGAAAGTGCGGCATGACTTATTCGGCTTGGAAACCGGCATTGATACCACCCAAATCGTGCCCGCGTCTAAACTGGTGTCCAGTATCACCGGCTATCCGGTGCAGCCCAATAAGGCCATTGTGGGTGCCAACGCTTTTGCCCACGAATCCGGCATCCACCAAGACGGCGTGCTCAAACATCGGGAAACCTATGAAATTATGTCGGCCGAATCGGTGGGCTGGTCGGCTAACCGATTGAGTTTGGGTAAACTTTCCGGCCGCAATGCCTTCAAAACCAAATTGGCCGAGCTGGGCATTGAATTGGGTAGTGAGGAAGCACTCAATGCTGCTTTTGCCCGCTTCAAAGAACTGGCCGATAAAAAACGCGAAATTTTTGACGAAGATTTGCATGTGCTGGTATCGGATGAAATGTCTAATCTCACGCCTGATCGTTATAAATTCATCTCGCAGCGAATCGTTACCGAAACCGGTGAATTGCCGCGCGCCGAAATCGTGTTCAGTGCCGATGGCGAAGAGCAGCACGCCGAAGCCACCGGCTCTGGCCCGGTAGATGCGATTTTCAAGGCCATCGAAAGCGTGGTGCAGAGCGGCGCCGAATTGCAGATTTATTCGGTGAACGCGGTAACCTTCGGCACGGAAAGCCAAGGCGAAACCGGCGTGCGCCTGGCCAGAAACGGCCGTGTGGCCAACGGCCAAGGTGCGGACACCGATATTCTGGCCGCCACCGCCAAAGCCTATCTTTCTGCGTTGAACAAGCTGGAAGGCGGTGAAAAAGTGAAGGCGCAAGGCGGGATTTAGCAGGATTTTGTTTTCCGCTTGCTGTTGAAATACCGCCCTTCGGCATCATGTTGTGGGGCGGTTTGATTTTGCGCGAAAGGCCACCTGAAACTATGTGGTATGGTTTTCAGGTAGCCTTTTTGTTGTGCAGGAGGCGGTGATGTACACAACTGGGCAATGCCGATACCCCCGCCTGAGTTTTGCAGCACCAGACTGCTTTCAGGTAGCCTGAGTCATTCTGTATGAGCAGGGAAGTTTGTGCCCCAGCTAGTTGATTCCTGCCGTATCGAATCTGATTAAGGTCTGTATTTTGATATTTAAACTGGCTGGTTTTGCTGCTTCGGTATTGCCTGGCTTGCTCCGAACAATATGGGCTGCGCCATGTGTGGCAAAGGTATAGTGAATTAACAAAAACCAGTACTGCGTTGACTCGCCTTGCCGTAACGTGTGTACTGTCTGCGGCTCGCCGCCTTGTCCTGATTTTTGTTAATCCACTATAAATTGGCTGGAAACGTGTTGTCCGCATTTAAAAGGCTACCTGAAAATTTCAGGTAGCCTTTTATGGATTAGCTTAGGTATCTGGCAGGGCGGTTTCAGGGTTGCTGTCTTGGGTGAAGCGCGTGCAGACTTCGAGGATGCCGCTGCCGAATTTTTGGATTTTGGCTTCGCCCAGGCCGTAGATGTTTTGCAGTTCGGCGAGGCTGGCGGGGCGTTGCTGCACGATGTCTTGCAGGGTGCGGTCGCCGCACACGATGTAGGCGGGCACGTTGTCGGCGCGGGCGCGTTCGGTGCGCCATTGGCGCAGGGCTTGCCAGAGGCGCTCTTCGCGCTCGGTGCGCAGCCATTGTTCGCGCGGGGTGCGGGTGGCGGATTTTTCGCGTTTGAGCGGGCGCAGCATTACGGCCTGCTTGCCTTGCAGCACGGGGCGGGCGGCTTGGGTGAGCATGAGGGCGTGGTAGTTGTGCGGGTCGGTGGCGAGCAGGCCTTGGCCGATGCATTGGCGGATGATGCCGCGCCATTCTTTGTCGGACAGGGCGGCGCCGATGCCGTAGGTGGAGAGCTGGTCGTGGCGGTTTTGCCGAATCCAGTCGTCGGCCTTGCCGCGCAATACGTGGATGACGTAGCTGGTGGCAAAGCGCTGGCCGACGCGGTAAACGCAGCTGAGGAGTTTCTGCACGTTTTCGGTGGCGTTGAAAAGGACGGGCGGGTGCAGGCAGTTGTCGCAGTGGCCGCAGGGGGGGATTGCTTCGCCGAAGTGGCTCAACAGGGCGGAGCGGCGGCAGCCGGAGGTTTCGCACACGGCAAACATGGCTTCGAGTTTCTGCTGTTCGATTTGCTTTTGGAAGTCACTGCTGTTGCCGGTTTGGATGCGTTCGCGCAGCAGGGAGTAGTCGTTGAGGCCGTAGCACAGCCAGCTGGCGGCGGGCTGGCCGTCACGCCCGGCGCGGCCGCTTTCCTGGTAGAAGTGTTCGATGCTTTGCGGCATATCGAGGTGAGCAACGAAGCGCACGTCGGGTTTGTCGATGCCCATGCCGAAGGCAACGGTGGCTGCGATGATGAGGCCTTCTTCGCGGGTGAAGCGGTGCTGGTTTTCGTTGCGCTCGGTCATGGTGAGGCCGGCGTGATAAGGCAGGGCGCGGTAGCCGTGTTCGTTTAAAAAGGCGGCGGTGTCTTCCACTTTTTTGCGGCTTAAGCAGTAAACGATGCCGCTTTCGCCGTGGGGACGGCTGTGCAGAAAATCTAGCAGCTGCTTTTTGCCGTTGTTTTTTTCGATGATTTGGTAGTAGATGTTGGGGCGGTCGAAGCTGGCGATGTATTCGGCGGCGTTTTCCAGCTTGAGGTAGTGTTTGATGTCGGCACGGGTTTCGGCGTCGGCGGTGGCGGTGAGGGCGATGCGGGGGATGGCGGGGTAGCGGTCGGCCAGGAGGCTGAGTTGGCGGTATTCGGGGCGGAAGTCGTGCCCCCATTGGCTCACGCAGTGGGCTTCGTCGATGGCGAACAGGCTGATTTCGGTGTGGTCGAGAAAGCGCAGGAAGCGTTCGCTCACCAGGCGCTCGGGGGAAACGTAGAGCAGTTTCAGGTAGCCTGCCTCGATGGTGTCAGCAATCTGCTGCACCTGACTGCTGCCGATGCCGCTATGCACGCTGGCGGCGGCCACGCCTGCGGCCTGCAGGGCGGCCACTTGGTCGTCCATCAGGGCAATCAGCGGCGACACTACCACGGCCAGCCCGCGCCGCATCAGGGCGGGAATTTGATAGCACAGGGATTTGCCGCCGCCGGTGGGCATCAGCACCAGTAGGTTTTGCCCCTCTGCCAGCGCATTTACAATTTCTTCCTGCCGCCCACGGAAGGCGTGATAGCCGAAAACTTCGCGCAGGATGTTGAGGGCGGAGGGTTGTGGCATGGGTGGTTTTCCGTTTGCGGGATTTGTTGGATATAATGGCGCGGATTTTATAGCGTTTGAAGGCTACCTGAAAGGATTTTTATGCAACTGAAGAGATGGGCCGGGCTGTGTGCAGTGTTGGTGTTGGCAGGATGTCCGAGCATGAGCAGCGGGCCGAGCCTGGGCGGCAGCTGGAGAGAAGTGGGTGTGAGCCAAAACGGCAATATGCGTTACGAAATAGACACTTCCAGCATTCGGAAAGAAGGCAGCCGGGTTAGCTTCCGCGAGCGGATTACCGTGTCGGATGTGGGGCGCGAGCATTATGTGAACACGCCGCATTTCAAAACGGCGGTCAACCAATGGCAGTTCGATTGCCAGGCGCGCACCCGCCGTTTGGCAGCGGTGGATATGTGGGATGCTTCAGGCAACAAACTGGCTGCCAACCAATATGAAACAGCCAGGCGGCCTGCCCAGCCGGTGGTGAAAGGTTCGGCCGGCGGTAAACAGTTTGAAATTGCCTGTGGCAAAACTTTGTGATTTTTGCAGAATTAAGGAGAGAAAATATGCGGATCAAGGGAATTTTGGCCGGGCTGTGCCTGCTGGCCGCCGCTGGGCCAGCTTGGGCGGATGATGCGGCACAAACCGAGCTTTTGAGTGCGCAGATGGCGTATCAGGAAGCATTGAAGGCGCAAACCGATAACGGCAGCCGTGTGAATACGTTGCGTACCCGTTTGGAAGCGGCGCAAGCTGCTTTGCAGCAGAAACAGGCGGAAATCACGCAGTTGCAAACGCAATTGAATGAGGCGGATGTGGCCGCGCAGCAATCAAATACCACGCTGGAAGAAGCCGGCCGCCGGTTGGACGCGGCTTGGACGGCAGTACGCGGACAGCAGCCTTAGCCGGAGATTAGTAGCAGCAGATTTTTAGCTTTGCAGAAACTGGTTTTGACTGGTTACAAGTTGCGCTTTCAGGTAGCCTTTCCGTAGGGAGAGGCTACCTGAAAGTTTATGTGAAGGTTTTGATGTTGGAGTTTGTATGGGAGAGGCTACCTGAAAGCACGGCGCAGCAGGGTTTCTGCGCAGTTAAAATTTCAGGTAGCCTTTGCTTGCCCAGCTATATCGGCATATAAAAAACCGGCCTGATTATTCAGGCCGGTTGGTTTATGCTGCGAGGGCATGAAGCCCCGTACCGCGTGGGTTAAGCTTTAACAATCTTAACTTTGTAGCGGCCGTCTTCTTGGCGGTAGGCGCCGTGGATGTCGGTTTCGAAGCCGGGGAAGTGGGCGCCGATTTCGCACAGCATCATCAGGAATTCCAAGATGGGCTTGCTTTCTTCGGTGATCATTTCACCAGGCATTACCAATGGTACGCCGGGAGGATAGGGTAGAATCATGTTGGCGTTGATCTTGCCTACCATGTCTTCCAAGTAGCAGTCTTCAATCTGACCTTTCAGCTCAAGCTGGAAGGCTTTGTGCGGGTTCATCACCATGGTCGGCAACACTTCGAATGCGCTGAACATGAGTTCAGGCAGGTTGTGCTTGCAGATCAGGCTGTGGATGCCTTGTGCCAATTCTTGAATCCGCATGTCTTGGTAGAAAGAGGGAGATTCATTGAACACGCGCGGCAATACTTCTTCCACGGTGGCGTTGGCATCGTACAGGGATTTGAACTCGTTCAATGCGTGCAGCAGGCTGAGGGCTTTGGTGTCGTCCACGCCGATGCTGAAGAGCACGAGGATGTTGTAGGGACCGGTTTTCTCCACGATGATGCCGCGGTCTTCCAAGAATTTGGAAACGAGGTTGGCAGGGATACCGGTTTTTTCCAGCTCGCCGTTTTTATCCAAGCCCGGGGTAAGCAGAGTTACCTTGATCGGGTCGAGGTACATGTGCTGGGCGTCGATGTCTTTGAAGCCGTGCCATTTGTCGGTTTGATGCAATTCCCAGCATTCGATGTTATCAACGTTTTCAGGTTGCCATACGTCGAAATACCATGAATCGGCATGGGCTTTGTGTTTCTTGATTTCCTTACGGAATTTAACGGCGCGTTCCAGTGAATCCTGCATCAGGCGTTTACCGGAGTTGCCGCGCATCATGGCTGCTGCCACTTCAGTAGAGGCTACCATGGGGTAGAACGGAGAAGTGGAGGTGTGCATCATGTAGGCTTCGCCGAAGGTGGCGGTGTTCAGGTTACCCTTAACGTGAATCATGGAAGCCTGTGAAAATGCAGCCAGCAGTTTGTGGGTAGAGTGGGTTTCAAAGATTACCTTGTCTTTAACCTGCTTACCGCCCATACCGGTTTTGCCGTTGTAGATCGGGCTGAAGTTGGTGTAGGGAACCCAAGCAGAGTCGAAGTGGATGGATTTCACATCCAGGGTGTCTTTGATCTTGTCGGTGTTGTAGAACAGGCCGTCATAAGTGGAGTTGGTAATCACGGCATGTACCGGCCAAGTGGCGCCCGGAACTTTGGTAAGTTTTTCGGTAATAACTTCTTTGGTGAATTCTTTTTGCGGAATACCACCCAAGATACCGTAGGCGTTACGGGTCGGTTTCAGATACACCGGAGTAATGTCGCTCATCATCAACAGGTGGGTTAATGATTTGTGGCAGTTACGGTCGATCAGTACGGTGCTGCCGGCCGGAACGGAGTACATACCCACGATTTTGTTGGCGGTGGAAGTACCGTTGGTTACGATGTAGCTGTGGTCGGCATTGAAGGTTTCGGCGATGTATTCTTCGGCCTCTTTGTGCGGGCCGGAGTGGTCGAGCAGAGAGCCCAATTCGCCCATAGAAACTGAAATATCTGATTTGAATGTATTTTCACCGTAGAAGTCGTAGAACAGGCTACCTACGGGAGATTTCAAGAAAGCGGTACCGCTCATGTGGCCCGGAGTACAGAATGTGTATTTGTTTTTATCAACGTAGTCAAACAGGGCTTTAGTGAAGGGCGGGGTGATATTGTCGATATAGTGACAGATTGCTTTTTCAATTTTATCAACAACGTCTTCGTTGCTGAACAGATGGCAATCGATGAAGGTGGCATGGTCGCCTACAGCGCCGAAGTCCACGGGTTTGTCGCAGTCGGTGGGCTTCAGAATGAATACGGGTAGCTCATCGTTGAGTGCAATAATTTGTTCGTCTAATTCTCGGTTGAAAATATCCAGTGTACAAAGCACTGAGCCTATTCTGGCGTCATGTTTCAGGAACGTCAGGATTTCTTGCGGGTCATGGGCTATTCGGATGGTGTGACCACCCTTTTCCAAAGTTTCAATCAAGCTCTTCAGATAGTCACCAAGTTCCTTATGACCACAGCCTAATAAGATGTTCTTCATGATCTAAATCCTTTAAATAAATAAAAAAACAACTGCTTTTGCCAGCAGGTAAGCTGGCTTTTTGCTACCGCCGCTGTTGTGCCATTTTGGCGCAACAACAGTAGTGGCAATCTGTGTTTTGCCGCTTGCGGATACAAGGGCAAAAATAAACCTGCATATGGGGTATGCAGGCAAGTGATTGATAGGGTATTAATGATATTCTTGGCTGTGTGGCCTGGCATTAGATAGAGAATCGTGGCAGCCGAGGCTGGCGGCGGGTAGAATATCGGATTACAGTTAAGGACTGATAAGAAAATGTAACAGTTCTTTAGCTGTTGCGTTCAAGTGGGCAAATATTAGAATTATTTGCATACCTTGCCTGCATTTAAAGCTGGTTGATTTTAAAGAACAATATCTTGATATGTGGCTGAGTTGGCAGTTTATTTGAATGCCTATCTATTTATTGATACATCATATCATAAAACATGGCGCCTTGGGTTGACTTTAGTCAGAAATTTTTAGAGTAAAGCTGTAGGATAGGGTGTGGAAAAGAAGTGGAAGAGCTATGCCGGCAAGGGCTTAGCGTGAGTTTATAAAAATAGAAACGGTAGGCTTGGGGAAGCACCTACCGTTGGAGAAGCGAGAGCGAGTTTGTTGCCGAATAAAAGGAGGAAGCAGTATTTTCAGGTAGCCTCTGCCTGCTCTTGCCAGGCGGGGCGTTTCCATTTAGGGGCGTCTTGGAAACGATAGGCGGCCATTTTGTTCAGTAGGGCGGGGATGCTGCTGTCTGTACACACTAAGCCGGTATTGGCGGCTGGCATGAAACCTTGGCTGGCGGTGTGTTGCAACAGGGTGGTGATGGGATTGAAAAAGCCGTTGATGTTGAGCAGGCCGATGGGTTTGCTGTGTAGCTTGAGCTGGGCGGCCGAAAGCACTTCAAACAGCTCTTCGTAGGTGCCCAATCCGCCGGGCAAGGCGATGAAGGCGTCGGCCTGTTCAATCATTTTGGTGCGCCGATCGGCCATATTATCGGTGATGATGAGCTCGGTGAGGCGGCCGTGCGCCATTTCTTCGTGGCGCAGAAAGGTGGGGATGATGCCGGTTACTTTGCCGCCGGCAGCCAGGGCGGCAGAAGCCACTTCGCCCATCAGGCCGATGCCACCGCCGCCATACACCAGCCGGCTGCCGCGTTCGGCAATAGCACGCCCCAGTTCGCGGGCGGCTTGGCTGTAGCTCGGATCTTCGCCGAGGTTGGAGCCGCAATAGACGACGATGTTGTTCATAGCGTTCATAATTTATTCTTTCAGGTAGCCTGAGGCCTTGGCCAAATAATGCTTGCGGCACATTTCTGGGTTGCATGCACACGCCTTAAACAGCATTTATATTCGGCAGCTTGGTGCAGGCCTCATCCTCTTGGAGGGTAGTGGTTTCGAGAGTTAGCCAGTAAAAGTGAAAGGGTGAATTATAGCGAAATAGGAATTTTTGCGCACAGGCTGGAGGGTAGGGCGGCCAAAGGCTACCTGAAAATGCCACAAATGCCACAACAGCTTTTCAGGTAGCCTTTGGTTTCGGTGGAGCTTATGCTTTCAGGTAGCCTGAAACCTGTATGGTGCAAAAAAACAGGCTGCCGATTGCTCCGGCAGCCTGTTTGGCGTGTATCGTTAATGCCCGTGGTGGCAGCCGCCGCCGGCTGAAGCCATGGCTTCAGCAGCCTGGGCGTCGGCGTGGTAGCTGGAGCGCACCATGGCGCCGATGGCGGCGTTGGTGAAGCCCATGGCGTAGGCTTCGTGCTCGAACTGTTTGAACATTTCGGGGGTAACGTAGCGCAATACGGGCAGGTGGCTGTTGCTGGGCTGCAGGTATTGGCCAACGGTAATCATTTCGATGTTATTGGCACGCATATCGCGCATGATTTCGCGCACTTCGTCGTCGGTTTCGCCCAAGCCAACCATGATGCCAGATTTGGTGGGGATATGCGGCATCATTTCTTTGTAGCGGCGCAGCAGTTCGAGCGAATGCTGGTAGTTGGCGCCGGGGCGGGCTTGTTTGTAGAGGCGCGGGTGGGTTTCCAGATTATGGTTCATCACATCGGGCGGGGTTTTGGCCAAAATTTCGAGGGCGATATCCATACGGCCGCGGAAATCGGGCACGAGGATTTCGATTTTAGTGTTGGGGCTGCGCTCGCGGATGGCGGTGATGCAATCGGCAAAGTGCTGGGCGCCACCGTCACGCAAATCGTCGCGGTCTACCGAGGTGATAACGACGTAGCGCAAATTCATGGCGGCCACGCTGGAGGCGAGATGTTGCGGCTCTTCGGGATCGAGCGCGTTGGGGCGGCCGTGGCCGACGTCGCAGAAGGGGCAGCGGCGGGTGCAGATGTCGCCCATAATCATGAAGGTGGCGGTGCCGCGGCTGAAGCATTCGCCGATATTGGGGCAGCTGGCCTCTTCACACACGGTGTGCATTTTCTGATCGCGCAGGATGTTCTTAATTTCAAAAAACTTTTTGCCGGTGGGCAACTGGGCGCGAATCCATTCGGGCTTTTTCAGCTTCTGCTCCAGCGGCACAACCTTAATCGGGATACGGGCAACTTTGGCCGCGCCTTTGTGTTTGACGCCCCGGCTGTTGTCTTGTTTGTTTTCTGTGGTCATGGTTTATACCTTTGCTGTGTTTTTAATGTGGTGTGTACTTTTCAGGTAGCCTGTGGGTGATCTAATCGGCCTGTTTTTCAGGTAGCCCCAACTGCTGCTGCAAATGGGCGGTCAGCTTGGCGGCCACGTCGGCTACGGATGGGGTGGGCTGGACCAAGTCGGCGATTTGGGTCATTTCCAGCCCGGCGTAGCCGCAGGGGTTGATTTGGCGGAAGGGGCTCAAATCCATGTTTACGTTTAATGCCAAGCCGTGATACACCGCGCCGCGTTTGATGCGCAGGCCGAGCGAGGCGATTTTTTTGCCTTCCACATACACGCCGGGGCGCTTTGGGTCGGCTGCGGCGGCGATGCCGTATTCGGCCAGGGTGGCGATGATGCTGTTTTCTAAGCGGCTTACTAAGTCGCGCACGCTGATTTTGCGGCGTTTGAAGTCGATTAGGGTGTATACCACCAGTTGGCCGGGGCCGTGGTAGGTGATTTGGCCGCCGCGGTCGATTTGCACCACGGGGATATTGCTGCGTGCCAATAGGTGCTCGGCTTTGCCGGCCATGCCTTGAGTGAACACGGGCGGATGTTCCACCACCCAAAGCTCGTCTTCCGTGCGCTCGCTGCGCGCATCGGTGAAGGCTTCCATGGCGTGGAAAATCGGGCTGTATTCGGCCAGACCGAGCTGGATGACTTTCATCACAGCACCACTTTCACCATCGGGTGCGAGGTGAGCGCGCGGTAGATATTGTCGAGCTGCTCTTTGTTTTCGGCGTTGATAGTAACGGTTACGCCTTGGTAGTTGCCCTGGCTGCTTTCGCGGTGCTGCAAATCGTGCTCGGCGGTATCCGGCGCGTGCTGCTGCACGGTTTCGAGCACTTTGGCGGCAAATTCGGGGTGCTTGGCGCCCATGATTTTGATGGAGAAGCGGCAGGGGAATTCCAGCAGGGTTTCTTGGTTGGTTTCGCTCATGATAGTCTTTCAAACGGCCGCCGTTCACAGTGGCGGCGCGGTATAATCAGGGCGGCATTTTACTGGAAAACCGATGGCTTGAACAACACGCCGCCGTGTGGCGGAAATAGGATTTCAGATCGCCTTTGGCGCTGGATAAAGGCTACCTGAAAAGATTAACTGCCTGATTTTTATAGCTACTTAAAATAAGAATGAGACGGCCTGAGTTTGCCGCTTTGTGTTATTACAAAAGGAAAGCCGTGATGGTGTGTCAGAAAACCGTTGTCTGCCTCGTCTAAGCTATGTCTTCCATTTTTCAGAAAGCCTTTATCATGCTGCGCAAAATATTGCTGCTCTTAGCCGCCGTCATTCCCGCCGTCCTTATCCTCGGCTTGTTTGCCCCTAAGTTCATCGCCCAAGCCAAACCCGGAGCCCATACCATGCCCAATAATCCTGCCTTTGCCCAACGCCTCGTTTCCCTGCATACCCCTGATGGCCGGCCGGTGCAAACCCTGCTCAAGCCCGGCCGACCCACGCTGGTTAAATTCTGGGCCAGCTGGTGCCCCTTGTGCCTAAGCGAGCTGCAAACCACCGCCGAGTGGCAGCAGTCTGCCGAATTTTCCGGCGAAAACGCCCGTGCCAACCTGATTGCCGTGGCCTCACCCGGCTTTCTCGGCGAAAAGCCGGAAGCCGAATTTAAAGAGTGGTTCGGCAAACTCGATTATCCCGGTTTTCAGGTAGCCCTCGATGACGGCAGCCTGGCCAAAGCCGCCGGTATCGGCGTCTACCCGAGCTGGGTATTGCTTTCTGCCGACGGAGAAATCTTGCGCGTGCACAAGGGCAGCCTGCAGCGCGAACAAGCCCTTGCCTTGCTCGACAACCCTGATGCCGACCTCGCCGCCGTGCCCGTGCAGCAGCACTACACCGCCGCCGACGGCAGCCGCCACACCGCGCACACCAAAACCATCTATCTCGCCGGCGGCTGCTTCTGGGGAGTGGAAGCCTATATGCAGCGCCTGCCCGGCGTGGTGGATGCCGTATCCGGCTATGCCAACGGCCAAACCGCCAATCCCAGCTATGAAGACGTGATTCACGGCAGCGGCCACGCCGAAACCGTGAAAGTGGATTACGACCCCGAGCGCATCAGCCTAACCGACCTGCTGCGCTACTACTTCCGCGTGATAGACCCCACCTCGCTCAATCGGCAAGGCAACGACCGCGGCCGCCAATACCGCACCGGCATCTACTACACCGACCCCGCCGAAGCCCAAACCGTGCGCGCCGCCCTGGCGGCCGAACAGCGCAAATATAGCCGCACCATCGTGGTGGAAGTCCTGCCGCTGCAACACTTCTACCCCGCCGAGGCCTACCACCAAGACTACCTCGCCAAAAATCCCAACGGCTATTGCCACATCGACATCGGCCTGGCCGATAAGCCGCTCGAGCCGGCCGAGAGCGGCAGTGTTCCCGCCAAAGGCTTCAACCCCGCCACCTACCGCAAGCCCGACGACGCCACCCTACGCCGCACCCTCACCGACGAGCAATACCGCGTTACCCAAAAAGGCGACACCGAACGTGCCTTCAGCCACCAATACGACAACCTGTTCGAGCCCGGCCTGTATGTCGATATCGTCAGCGGGCAGCCCTTATTCAGCAGCCGTGACAAATTCAACTCCCATTGCGGCTGGCCCAGCTTTACCCGCCCCATCAGCCCCGATGCCGTGACCGAACACGACGACTACAGCTACCATATGCACCGCACCGAAGTGCGCAGCAGCGCCGCCCATTCCCATCTTGGCCACGTCTTCCCCGACGGCCCCCAAGACCGCGGCGGTCTGCGCTACTGCATCAACGGCGCCAGCCTGCGCTTCATCCCCGAAAACCAAATGCAGCAGCAAGGCTACGGCGGCTACCTGAAAGATTTGCATTAAGTGTAGATCAATGTAGAAAAAGGCTACCTGAACGTTCAGGTAGCCTTTGTTTTGAGATAGCTGATCTAGTCAATCTATAGTGAATTAAAATAAGAATGCTACAGCGTTGGCTCGCCTTGCCGTATTGCTCATACTGTCTGCGGCTCGCCGCCTTGTCCCATTCTTATTTTAAGGGGCTGACGTAGATTAGCCCTAAATTCCACACCAATCCCGCAGGATTTTAA
>CAUPYH010000030.1:0-20772 GCA_963515595.1 uncultured Eikenella sp.
ACGACCTTCGGGTTATGAGCCCGACGAGCTACCATGCTGCTCCACCCCGCGTCAGGGAAAGTGGACTATACGCGCCTTGGCGGAGCTTGTCAAGTTTGTGCACCACATAAAGGCTATTGGCCTGCATTGTTTGATTATAGTGAATTAAATTTAAACCAGTACAGCGTTGCCTCGCCTTGCCGTACTATCTGTACTGTCTGCGGCTCGTCGCCTTGTCCTGATTTAAATTTAATTCACTATAATTTTGTTTGCGCAATTTGGCTGTTCTGCCCAGCAGGCTACCTGAAAGCGATGTCTTGGCGAAGCCAAGGATGCGCTTCTGCGAAGCTAAAGCGCAAGCTTCAACGAAGCTAAAGCGATGGTTTGACGAAGGCAAAGCTGAGTTTCTGCGGGCGCAAACCTGATTCACTCAAACAGCTGCCCCTGCGCCAGGATTTCCCGCACCGGAGCAAAGCTGCGGCGGTGTTCGGGCAGGGCGCCGTGGCGCTGCAGGGCGGCGAGGTGTTCGGCGGTGCCGTAGCCTTTGTGCCGTTCGAAGCCGTATTGCGGATAATGCTCGGCCAGGGCATACATTTCCGCGTCGCGCGCGGTTTTGGCCAGCACGGAGGCGGCGGAAATCTGGATGATTTTGCTGTCGCCTTTCACCACAGCTTCGGCCTCGCAGCCCAAATCTGTTGGCACGCGGTTGCCGTCTATCCACGCTTTTTCAGGTAGCCTTTCCAGCCCGTGTACGGCGCGGCGCATCGCCAGCATGGTGGCGTGCAGGATATTGAGCCGGTCGATTTCTTCCACCGAGGCGGTGGCCACGCACCAAGCCAACGCCTGCTGTTTAATCAACACCGCCAACTCGTCGCGGCGGCGTTCGCTCAGTTTTTTCGAGTCGGTAAGCCCCGGCAAATCGTATTCGTCCGGCAGCACCACGGCGGCGGCGAACACGCTGCCGACCAGTGGCCCGCGCCCGGCCTCGTCCACACCGGCCTGCCAAATCATGGGGTTGCCCCCGCGGCGGCCAATACTGCCGCTGCGGCTTCGGCGGCGGTGTCTTTGCGCAATAAATGGTGCAGCTCGGTGAAATCCTGCTGCAGCGCGGCGGTTTTCTCCGGCGAGCGATACCAATCCAGCAGCGCGGCGGCCAGCTTTTCCGGCTCGGCATCGTGCTGCAGCAGCTCCGGCACGGCGGCGCGGCCGAGCAGCACGTTGGGCAGCCCCACATAGGGCACTTTGATTTTGTGCTTCACCAGCGCATAGGTGAGCGGCGAGATTTTGTAGCTGATTACCATCGGCCGTTTGCACAGTGCCACTTCCAGCGTGGCCGTGCCGCTGGTAACCAGCACCGCATCGGCCGCCGTGCAGGCTTGCGCCGTGCCGCCCGGGAGCAGTTGCAAGGGCAGGCGGCAATACGGCTCGGCGGCGAGCAGACTTTGCAGGCGCGTGCGGGAGGCTTCAGTGGCGTAGGGCAGCAGGAACTGCGCCTCGGGAATTTGTTGCCGCACCAGCTGAGCGGCTTGCAGAAACAGCGGTGCCATATAGTCGATTTCGCTCACGCGGCTGCCGGGCAGCAGGGCGAATACGGGCTGTGTTTCAGGTAGCCCCAACTCGCGGCGTGCGGCGGCGCGGTCGGCTTCCAAAGGCAGGGTTTGCGCCAACGGGTGCCCCACAAATCGCGCCCGCCCGCCGGCTTGCCGGTATAGCTCCGGCTCCATCGGGAACAAGCACAGCACTTCATCTGCCTGTTGCACGATTTTATGCACCCGCTCGCGCCGCCACGCCCACACCGAAGGGCTCACATAATGCAGCGTGGGGATGCCCGCAGCCTTGAGCGCGGCAGCCACGCCCAGGTTGAAGTCCGGTGCGTCGATGCCCACAAACACATCTGGCCGCTGTCGTTTCATTTCGGCAATCAAGCCTTTGCGGATGCGCCAAATCGCCGGCAGGTTTTTCAGTACTTCCACATAGCCCCGCACCGCCAGCGTTTCTTGGTCGAACAGGCTTTTTAGCCCAGCCGCCTGCATACGCGGGCCGCCGATGCCGGTAAATCGTGCCTGCGGGCAGCGCGCGCGGATGGCCTCAATCAGGTGTGCGCCGAGCAAGTCGCCCGAAGCTTCGCCGGCACACAGGGCGATAAGGGGGGAAGTGTTCATGGTAGGAACGGCTGGAAAATGAAGATGCGGTATTGTACCGAAGAATGCGGCTGCGGGCGGCTGAAACGTTGAAGGTTACCTGAAAATTTTAGCTTCGCAGAAATACCACCTTGGCTGCGCCAAGACATCGCTTTCAGGTAGCTTTAAAGCCGTTTCGAGGGCTGCAAAAAAGGCTACCTGAAACCCACATTCCCGGTTTCAGGTAGCCTTTATTCTTAATCCGCCACCCCGTAGCGGTCGCGGTAGGCCTGCACCGGCTCGAGGTGTTGCCGGAACTGCGCATCGTCTTGCAAGAGCGAGAGCAAATCGGCCAGGCTGGCAATCGGCACCACCGGCAGCCCGTATTGCTGGCGTACCTCTTGCACCGCCGATTGGTTGCCCGTGCCTTTTTCCATGCGGTCGAGCGCAATTGCCACCCCGGCCGGCGTGGCGCCCGCCTGCTCAATCAAGCGCACCGATTCGCGCACCGAAGTGCCGGCGGAAATCACATCATCGATAATCAACACCCGTCCGGCCAGCGGTGCGCCCACCAGCGTGCCGCCTTCGCCGTGGTCTTTGGCTTCCTTGCGGTTGTAGGCAAAAGGTACGTTGCGCCCCGCTTCGGCCAGCATCATCGCCGTGGCCGAAGCCAGCACGATGCCTTTATAAGCAGGGCCGAACAGCATATCGAACTCTACCCCGCTCTCGAGAATCGAACGCGCATAAAACCGCGCCAACGCAAGGGTGGAGGCGCCGTCGTTAAACAGCCCGGCATTGAAAAAATAGGGCGAAAGCCGCCCGGCTTTGGTAACAAACTTGCCAAAGCGCAGCACATCCTGCTCCAGCGCAAAGCGCAGAAAATCCTGCCGAAAATCGCTCATGATGCCTTCCCTGAAATCAAGAATTGGAAACGGCGGCATTATAGCCGATTCTGCGGCACTCTTCGGCGGATATAAAAAGGCTACCTGAAAACCGGCGGGCGGGGTTCAGGTAGCCTTAAACATATCGGGGTTAGTAAATTAGTTATTGTTAGGTGCAACCTCTAATAAGCGGCGATGAGAGTTGATAAAGCGTTTACCCATCTGCTCGGAGCCGTAAATATTGAAATGATGTTGATCTACATAAATAGGCCGATCATCTATCATAAAGTCTAATGGAATTAAATTAGTAAAGTTAATCCATTGTACTTGTGGATACTTTCTTACTACTTGATAGACAGATTGGTTACCTAGTCGGTTTTCTTGTTGGGCTTTTTGTTTCTGGGCAGTTCGATCAATATTTAATCCAATAGATTTTAAATAGTAATCTCTCAACACATTGAAACCAGCGTTAGGGTTATCAGCGACTACATAAATTATCTTATTTTGCTTTAGCAAAGCCTGTATTGTTTTTTCAAACTCTACAATAAAAATACCATCATTATCCAGATATGAATACCAACGACCAGCTAAAATAATAGTTTGATAATTATTTAAATCTTTTTGGATTTGGTGGCGCATTTCCAAGCAAGATCTATACAGTTTTGAATTTACATTTACTGCTTGCACCACGGAAGAGTCATAAAGAAAAGGACAGCTACTAGTAGAAATAACATGAGCCGACCATCCCTCATGTTTACCCACTATGTCATAAAAAGAATTGTAATGTGCAGTATGTGAATCACCTACTGCAAGTACAGTCACTAATTTATTACGATCACCTTTAATACAATCATATTGTTCTCCATTATTGCAAATGTTGGTATGCCAGCCTAATTCCTGGTAATTCGGAATATAGTTCAAATGTTTATCATAAGATGAACGCCCCACATTCACTCCAATGCCCAGCACGAAATAAACCGCCATCACGCCAGCAAACGCCTTGCCGGACAGTTTTTTGCTGTGCCGAATCGGATTCTCAATTAAGCGGTACGATACCCACGAAGCCAATACCACGCCTGCCATGGACACCAATACCACATTTATCGGCAATATGCTGTCCATATATACATAACGCAGCAGCGCCAGCACCGGCCAGTGCCACAGATACAGCGGATAGGAAATCAGGCCGATGGCCACCATCGGCCTCCAGGCAAGCAGCCGATTGAAACGGCTGCCGTTGCCAGCGGCAATCAGCCAGGCGGCAGCGCTGCATACGGCCAAGCGTTCGATATAACCTTTGCCGGGCAGGAAGCCATCGGGTAAACACAAACAAACCAGCATAACAACAGCGGCCAACCAAGCAGTTGGGTTTAGGCTTTTGCCCGGGGTTTTACAGCTGGTCGGTACCACCGCGGCCAGCGAACCGATTAGTAATTCGTATGCACGCACTTGTGGCAGATAGTAGGCATCTGCTTCATAGGGCAACAAGCCGGAGAGCAGGCTGGCAGCAATCATGGCGATGATGGCGTGTACGGTGTATTTGGGTAGATATTTATGCACCAGCCACATCAAGAGCGGGAAAACAAAATAGAACTGCTCTTCCAAGGAAAGCGACCAGATGTGCAGCAGCGGTTTTTCTGTGGAGGCAATATCAAAATACCCGCCGCTTTTGGCAAAAAACAGGTTGGCGCCGAAAAACAACGAGGAGCGCAGCGAACGCAGATAGTTGAGGAAATCCTCCGGCATCAGCAGCCATGCACCCACGGCAGTGCTGGCTGCAAGCATGAATAGGAAAGCGGGTAGGATGCGCTTGGCACGACGCTGGTAGAAATTGAGCAGCGAAAAGCGTTGCCCGATAAGTTCTTTGTGGATGATGGTGGTGATCAGGTAGCCGGAGATAACGAAGAATATATCCACACCGAGAAAGCCACCGGGGAGTAGCTTGGCATGAATATGAAACAAGATAACGGCAATCACGGCCACGGCACGCAGGCCGTCAATATCGGCTCGATAGGAAAGGCTGCTATTGGAGGCAGGTAGGCTCATATCGGTGGATTTGGTTGAAAGGCTGGGTTGGGGATAAAGGCTACCTGAAAGATGGCGAAGATGTTCAGCTTCGCTTTCAGGTAGCCTGTTACCGGATTTTAAGCGGCCTGAGGCTTTTCAGGTAGCCTTAGTCCAATTTTTTAAAGTGGCGGCGGCGTTCCAGTTCGCTCAGGTAGCGTTTGCGCAGGCGGATGGATTTGGGGGTGATTTCCACCAGTTCGTCGTCGTCGATAAATTCCACTGCGCTTTCCAGCGTGAGCTTAATCGGCGTGGTGAGGCGAACGGCTTCGTCGGTACCGCTGGCGCGCACGTTGGTGAGCTTTTTGCCTTTGAGCGGGTTCACCACCAAGTCATTATCGCGGCTGTGGATGCCGATAATCATGCCTTCGTAGATTTTGTCGTTGGGCGACACGAACATGCGGCCGCGTTCTTCTAAATTCCACAGGGCATAAGCCACGGCTTCGCCTTGCTCTTGCGACACCAGCACGCCGTTGTGGCGGCCGGGCATATCGGGCTTCACGGGGGCGTAGTCGTCGAATACATGGCTCATCAGGCCGACGCCGCGTGTGAGGGTCATGAATTCGCCTTGGAAGCCGATCAGGCCGCGTGCGGGGATGTGGTATTCGAGGCGGGTACGGCCGTGGCCGTCGCTTTCCATGTTGGTGAGCTCGCCACGGCGGCGGCCGAGTTCTTCCATCACGGCGCCTTGGTTTTCGTCGGGCACGTCCACGGTGAGGTTTTCATACGGCTCGCATTTTTGGCCGTTGATTTCGCGATACACCACGCGCGGTTTGCCCACGGCCAGTTCGTAGCCTTCGCGGCGCATGTTTTCCAGCAGGATGGTGAGGTGCAGTTCGCCACGGCCGGACACGCGGAACACATCGGCATCGGCGGTGTCTTCCACACGCAGTGCCACGTTGGTGAGCAGTTCGCGTTGCAGACGGTCGCGGATTTGGCGGCTGGTAACGAATTTGCCTTCGGTGCCGGCCAGCGGGCTGGTGTTCACCATGAAGTCCATGGTAAGGGTGGGCTCGTCCACGCTCAGCATTGGCACGCCGATGGGGTTATCTTTGTCGCAAATGGTTACGCCGATGCCGATTTCGTCGATGCCGGAAATCAGCACGATGTCGCCGGCTTCGGCTTCTTGCAGCGGCACGCGTTCCAGCCCGCTGAAACCGAGCAGCTGGTTGATGCGGCCTTGGGCGATTTGTTTGTCGTGGTTCATCACGGCCACGGTTTGGCCGGGGCGGATTTTGCCGTTGAGGATGCGGCCGATGCCGAGGCGGCCGGTGTAGTTGTCGTAATCAAGCTGGGAGATTTGCAGCTGCAGCGGCGCATCGGCGCTACCTGAAGGCGCAGGGGTGTATTTGAGGATGGTGTCGAACAGCGGGCGCATATCGCTGCTCTCGTCTTCTTCGTTCAGCTTGGCGAAGCCGGAGAGGCCGGAGGCATAGACGATGGGGAAATCGAGCTGTTCTTCGCTGGCGCCAAGGTTGTCGAACAAATCAAAGGTTTGATCGATCACCCAGCTGGCGCGGGCGGTGGGCTTATCGATTTTGTTGATCACCACAATGGGTTTCAAGCCCAGCGCGAGGGCTTTTTTGGTGACGAAGCGGGTTTGCGGCATCGGGCCTTCTTGTGCGTCCACCAGCAGCAGCACGCAGTCTACCATGCCGAGTACGCGTTCTACTTCGCCGCCGAAGTCGGCGTGGCCGGGGGTGTCGACGATGTTGATGTGGTAGCCTTCGTATTCGATGGCGGTGTTTTTGGCCAGGATGGTGATGCCGCGTTCTTTTTCGAGGTCGTTGCTGTCCATCACGCGTTCATCTACGTGCTGATTGGCGCGGAAGGTGCCGGATTGGCGCAGGAGTTGGTCTACGAGTGTGGTTTTGCCATGATCGACGTGGGCGATGATGGCGATGTTACGAATGTTTTTCATGTTAGTTTGTTGCCGCAGCGGGTGCGGAAAATAATTTTGGAAACTGTGCATTATAGCAGTCCTACTATTCGCCCCGCAAAGCCGGGCAGGTGGTCGGATGTTTTTCAGCTAGCCTTTGGGGTGTGAAAAAGGCTACCTGAAATTCAGGTAGCCTGTATGGGCTTGGGTTGTGGCTTAGTCGACAAACTGCCGCAACATGCTCACTGCCAAGTGGCTGAACTGGCGGTATTTGTCGGTTTTTTCGATTTTATCCTTGTCGAGCCCGATTTCGATGATGACGCCGGCTTTGTTGCCGTAGAGCACGGTGTTTTCAATTTCGTATGCGCTGTGGGTTTTGCCTTTGCTATCGGGCGTGGGCACGATGAAGGCCTGCAGCATTTCGCCGCTGGCCAGGTTTTGCAGGATCAGGCTTTTCTTCACGTTTTCGGCCACATCGCCGCTCACGTATTGGAAGGGGTTGGTGGCCACATCGGTTACGCCGCGATAGGTATAGATGTAAACCTTGTGTTCGAGTTTGAAATTGTTGATTAGATAGAGTTTGAGCAGAAGCTGACGGAGGTCGGCGGCCATGATGTTTCCCTTTGTGTGCCCGCTATAGCTGCGGTTGGTGGGCATTATAGCCAATCTGCGGATATTAAAGCGATAGCCGCAGCATATTTTTAGTGAATTAATAAGAATGCTGCTGTGTTGACTTGTCTTGCCATACTACTTCTACGGTGTTTCAGGTAGCCTGCAATGTTTGTAGCCGTAACAGAGGCTACCTGAAAAAATAAAACCTTTGCCAGAGAAGCAAAGGTTTTATTTTTTGTATGCCAATCCGGCTAAGCTTGGCGGATGGGAATGATTTTGGCGGCTTGGCCGAGGTGTTTTTTGCCGCCTTCGCCGTAGTTTTCGGCCACGTAGTTTTCCACAATCTGCAAAAACTCAGCAGCCATATTGTCGCCTTTGAGCGTTACTGCACGCTCGCCGTCCACATACACGGGGGCAACCGGAGTTTCGCCGGTACCGGGCAGGCTGATGCCGATATCGGCCAGTTTGCTTTCGCCCGGGCCGTTGACCACGCAGCCCATCACGGCTACGTTCAGGCTTTCCACGCCGGGATATTTGTGTTTCCACACCGGCATCTGCATCCGCAGGTGCAGCTGGATATCGCGCGCCAGCTCTTGGAATACGGTGCTGGTGGTGCGGCCGCAGCCCGGGCAGGCGGTAACCATCGGTGTGAAGGAGCGCAACCCCATAGTTTGTAGGATTTCCTGCGCCACAATCACTTCCTGTGTGCGCGAACTGCCTGGCTCGGGAGTGAGCGAGATGCGGATGGTGTCGCCGATACCTTCTTGCAGCAATACAGACAGCGCAGCGGTAGAAGCCACAATGCCTTTGCTGCCCATGCCGGCTTCGGTAAGCCCCAGATGCAGCGGATAGGCGCAACGGCTGCCCAAGTCGCGGTATACCTGAATCAAATCCTGCACGGCGCTAACTTTGCACGACAGGATGATTTTATTTTCAGGTAGCCCCAGATCCACGGCTTTTTGCGCGGATTCCAGCGCAGAGAGCACCAATGCTTCCTTCATCACGGCTTCGGGCGGCAGCGGCTTGGGGCGGTTGCGGTTGGCATCCATCAGGCGTTTGGCCAGGCTTTGGTCGAGGCTGCCCCAGTTCACACCGATGCGCACGGCTTTGCCGTTTTCGGCTGCGGTGCGGATTAAAAAGGCGAATTTCTCATCGCCTTTCGTGCCTTTGCCCACATTGCCGGGATTGATGCGGTATTTGGCCAAGGCCTTGCCGCATTCGGGAAATTCGGCCAAGAGGCGTTCGCCGTTGAAGTGGAAATCGCCGATGAGCGGGGTGGGGCAGCCCATGTCGTCGAGCCGGCTGCGGATTTCGGCTACTTTGGCGGCGGCCTGCGGGTTGTTTACCGTAATCCGCACCATTTCCGAGCCGGCTTCGCTAAGCTCTTTCACCTGTAAGGCGGTGGCTTCGGCGTCGGCGGTGTCGGTGTTGGTCATCGATTGCACCACCACCGGCGATTCGGAGCCGACGGTAATGTGTTCGATTTCTACTTGATGCGTGCGCCGGCGGGAAGGAAGGGTTGTGTTCATAAACGGGTATGGTTATTGGGCGGCATCGTCTTGGCCGCCGGCAGTGAAGGCGGCGGTTTTTTGGTCGACCATGTGCTCGGCCACATTGATGTCGCGGCCGCTGTAGCTGGCTAAACTGTTTTTGGCAAAGCCGATGCGTACGCGGTAGGGGCCGTTGCCGGAGAAGCGGTGTTCGCTGCCGGCCGGCACGATTTTGCTTACCAGCATTTGGCCGTCTTTATCGGTTACGGTGAGGAAAGAGCGGAAGCGCAGTTTGAGCACCAATTCGCCCTGAGCCGATTGGATGCCTGCAGCGGCAGCCGGTGCAGAAGCAGGGTTTTCTACCGGCTGCGGCTGGCTACCTGAAACCGCGGGCAGGGAGGCGGCAGGCGCGGAGGCTTCTTGCAGCGGCAACACCTGCACATTGTTGCTGTCTAAGTTGGGCGGCAGGATTTGGTTTTCCGGAATGCTGGTTTGGGCATTTTGTTTTTGATGTTCGGTGTTGGACTTCATTTGCCACAACACCACCACGCCCACAATCGCGGCAGCGGCGGCCATGCCGAAAATCCAGCGCGGGAAGGGTTTTTTAATCGGGGTGGTGTGGTAGGTCATCTTCACATTGCCGTCTTCTTTGGCCGCGGGGCTTTGGAATTGGCTGGGGGCAATTATCTGCTCCAGATAGTTGTTTAATACGGTTTCGTCCAAATTCAGGTAGCGTCCGTAGCTGCGCAGAAAGCCGCGCACAAACACGGGCTCGGGCAGTTTGCTGAAATCGGCGTTTTCCAACGCCTCCACCTGGCGGGCGGGCAGCTTGAGGTGTTCCGACACATCACCGATCGACAGCTGTTGCTGTTCGCGGTTGTGGCGCAACAATTTGCCCAGTTCTTCAGCGGCAGCCAGTTGGGGGGTTGAGATCTCGGTCATTGGGGTCTTCCTGTGGTAATTTCTTGAAGTTCGGGCGAATACGGATAGTTGGTGCGCAGCTGCGCTTCGTATTCATAGGCAGCCTGGGTTTGACCGCGGGTGCGGGCAATTTTCCAGCCCAACAGTAGGTCGTCGGCACTGAGGCGGTCTACCTTGCTTTGATATTGACGGAACTGGCGGTCGGCTTCGCCTAGGTTGCCTTCCATCATGCGTACACGCGCCATTTCTTTCTGCGCGGGCGCAAAGCTAGGATCGGCGGCTTGGGAGCGTTCCAGATAGGCCATGGCCAGGTTGTATTGCCCCAGGCGGGCGCTACAGATGCCTTTGTTCATGTAGGCTACCTGAGGGCTGGGATAAGTGGGGTCGGCCAGGGCACGGTCGAAATAGGCCAAGGCTTGGTTTGCGCGGCCGCCGGAGTTGCACAAAAACCAGCCGTAGTTGTTGTTGATTTCCGCACTGTCGGGCTTGATAGACAGGGCGCGCTGGAAACTTTCTTCCGCTTTCTCCGGCACTTTCAGATATTGATAAATTTCAGCACGCACCAGCCAAGCATTTTCGTTACGCGGCTGAACCTGCAAGGCTTCCTCAATCGCCGATACGGCGGCACGGTAGTCGTGCGAATTCATGTATTCGATGGCCAGCTGGATTTTGATGGCGGCAATTTCTTCCGGCCGGTTGCGCACTTCTTTGTTGCCGGTGTGGATGGTGATGCCACCGCAGCCGGCGAGCAAAGCGAGCGTCGTCAGGGAGGCAATTAAACCTTTTTTCATGATAATCAACCTTTCACAACTTGTAATTGCAGCCATTTTTGTTGGCGGCGGGTTTTGTCTTGTACCTGTCCGGCCAGCTGGCCGCAGGCTGCATCGATGTCGTCGCCGCGCGTTTTACGCACGGTAACCACCAAGCCGGCCTGATACAAGATATCGCGGAACACGCGGATATTCTCATCGCTGGAGCGGTTGTAGCCGGAATTGGGGAAGGGGTTAAACGGAATCAGATTGAATTTGCAGGGAACGTCTTTAACCAATTCCAACAGCTCGCGGGCGTGTTCGGGTTTGTCGTTTACGCCGTCGAGCATAACATATTCGAAGGTAACGAAGTCGCGCGGGGCTTTAACCAAATAGCGCCGGCAGGCGGCCATCAGCTCCTTGAGCGGATATTTTTTGTTCAGCGGCACGATTTCGTTGCGGATGGCGTCGTTCGGGGCGTGCAACGATACGGCCAGCGCCACCGGCATGTCTTCTTTGAGCCTGTCCATCTGCGGCACCATGCCGGAGGTGGAAACGGTAACGCGGCGGCGGCTGAGGGCGTAGCCGTGGTCGTCCAACATGATGGAGAGCGCGGTCACCACATTATCGTAATTGGCCAGCGGCTCGCCCATGCCCATCATCACCACGTTGGAAATCACGCGTTCGTCTTTGGGGGTGGCGCCGAGGGCTTTGTTGGCCCACCATAATTGGCCGATGATTTCGGCGGTGGAGAGGTTGCGGTTGAAGCCTTGGCGGCCGGTGGAACAGAAGGTGCACTCCAGTGCGCAGCCCACCTGCGAGGAAATGCACAGCGTGCCGCGGTCGGTTTCGGGGATGAACACGGTTTCCACGCCGTTGCCGGTGCCCACGTCCAACAGCCATTTGCGTGTGCCGTCGCGGCTTTCCTGCGCAGCCATCAGCGCGGGCACGCCCACTTGCGCACTCTCTTTGAGCTGGGCGCGCAGCGATTTGGCCAGGTCGGTCATTGCATCGAAATCGCCGGCCGCGCCTTGGTGCATCCAGCGCATCACTTGGCGGGCGCGGAAGGGCTTTTCCCCCATTTGGGCGAAATGGGCGGTGAGGCCGGCGAGGTCGTAGTTGAGCAGGTTGGTTTTCATATGAGCGCCGCAAATCGGCTGGTTGTGTTCTTAGGTTTTATGATTTGTATATAAAGGCTTAAAGGCTACCTGAAAACTGCGTTTCAACACGTTTGAAACTTTCAGGTAGCCTGCAGCTTGGCTGGTTTAACGCGGGCAGATTTCCTGCTCGCCGAAGAAATAGGCCACTTCGATGGCGGCATTGGCCAAGCTGTCGGAACCGTGTACGGCATTTGCATCGATAGAGGAGGCAAAATCGGCGCGGATGGTGCCGGGGGCGGCTTCTTTCGGGTTGGTGGCGCCCATCAGCTCGCGGTTTTTAGCCACTGCGTTTTCGCCTTCCAACACCTGCACCATCACCGGGCCGCTGGTCATGAATTTCACCAGCTCGGCAAAAAACGGGCGCTCTTTGTGCACGGCGTAGAAGCCCTCGGCTTCCTCCCGGGTGAGGTGCTTCATTTTGGCAGCCACGATTTTCAAGCCGTTGCTTTCAAAACGGCTGTAGATTTTGCCGATAACATTTTTGGCCACGGCATCGGGCTTGATGATGGAAAGGGTGCGTTCAACGGCCATTTGGTTCTCCAATCTAATTCACTATCAATATATTGGCCGCTACGGATTTTTATCCCGCCCAAAGGCGTGCGGCTGGCGGACGGCATTTTAGCAAGTTTTCCGCGCGATTGCTTGTTCGGATACGGATTTTTGCATTTATCGGTTTTGGCTTGGCATACTCGGTTTGAAGGCTACCTGAAAACTTAGGCAGAATGACGGCGTCTGGCCCTATGCTCCGTGCAGCAATTTCCACAGCATCTGGCTGCCAATTACCACCATCAACACCCCGAATGCCCGCTTCAAACCGGCCGGCGGCAGGCGGTGTGCCGCTTTTACGCCCAAGGGCGCGAACAGTACCGTGCACGCCCCCAGCACCACAATGCACGGCACATACCAAAAGCCCACTGCACCCGCAGGCAGCCCCGGCACATTCCACCCGGAAAGCAGATAGCCCAGCGCCCCCGCCGCTGCAATCGGCCAGGCCAGCACGCTGGAAGTGGCCACCGCCTGATGCACCGGCGCGCGGCAATACATCATAAACGGCACCGACAACGACCCGCCGCCGATGCCCACCCAGCTGGACAGCAGCCCGAACAGCCCGCCAATTCCCGCCTGCATCCGCCCGCTGGGCAGCGTGGCTGCCGGTTTGGGATTGAGCTGAAACAGGTTTTTCGCTGCCACCGAATAGCAAAATACGATAAACAGCACCTGCAGGCCGAAGGTGGGAATCCGGTTCGATACCAGCGAGCCCAGCAGGCTGCCCGCCACCAGACCAGGTGCCATGTGCCGAACAAATTCCCAGCACACCGCGCCTTTTTTCTGCTGTGCCCACGCGCTGGAAAAGGTGGTGAACACCATCACCGCCATCGATGTGCCCACCGCCAAATGCTGGCCATGATCGCCAGTGATGCCCTGCCTGCCCAGTGCCCACAGCACAATCGGCACAATAATCATCCCGCCGCCGATGCCCAGCAGCCCGGCCAAAAATCCTGCTATCGCGCCCACCGATGCCAGCGGCAGCAATACTTCCATGCTCCACATTGTTTTGCCTCCACTCCAGCCAATCAACTTAAACCGCCGCTATGGCGTTCCCACCTTGTATCGGAAATTCATTTGCTTGGCTATATAAAACCGCTGCCGGAAAGCAAATCGGCAGCGGCGTTTCATTTTTGAAATTTCAGGTAGCCTTTAGCCGTTCAGACCAATTTGGCTTGGCACTTGCCTACCTATAAATTCAGGTTGTTACCACTTTTCAGGTAGCCTCTGTTTCTTTTTCTGCTTCCTGTTGTTCTTTCTGCTTGCGGTCACGCTGCCAAAACCACATCACATAGCCCGACAAGCTATAGGCCAAAAACAACAGGAACAACACCAACGAAGGCTCCCAAGTAATCACCAAAAAGCCGATCACGGCCAAGAGCAGTCCGAAAAACGGTACCTTGCGCCGCACGTTGATTTCTTTAAAGCTCCAAAACCGCACCTGCGCCACCATCGAAGGCCCGGCAAACAGCGTGATGATCAAGCACCACCAACGCGCCAGCGGCAGGCCGCCCAGGTTGTGATCCATCCACACCAGCCCGATTACCAAAGCGGCTGCCGTCGGGCTCGGGATGCCGATAAACCAGCGTTTGTCCACCTTGCCGATTAAGGTGTTGAACAAGGCCAGGCGCAAAGCTGCGCAGGCGCAATAGATAAAGGCCACCGAATAGCCGATGCGCCCGAACTCGAAAAGCTGCCACTTATAGGCAATCAGCGCCGGTGCCACGCCGAAGCTCACCATGTCGGCCAGGCTGTCGAGCTGTTCGCCGAACGCGCTTTGGCTGTTGGTCCAGCGCGCCACGCGGCCGTCCATGCCGTCAAGCAGCATCGACACAAATACCGCCACTGCCGCCGTCTCGTAGTGGCCGTGCATGGATTGAGTAATGGCGAAAAATGCGCAAAACAAGGCCGTCAGCGTAAACGAATTGGGCAGCAGGTAGATGCTGTTTTGGCGGAAGGCTTCAAGGCGGCTGGCGGGCTGTTCGGGGGGGAGTGGCTGGGTCATTTGAGGCTACCTGAAAACTTGATAATGTAGGAGCCTATTATATACCTATCCCGACATCGCTGCGCTTGCAGCAGCAAAACCTGTGTTGATAAAGCTGCGGGGAAGGCAAAGAAGTGCGTTATAATCCGCCCCGTCGAGCAATTAATCGGGCTGAATGCCGAAAACGTGGTCGCATCGCAGCATTCCATTTTTCAGGTAGCCCTTTGTTAATTAATCTAATACTCAAGAAAGGCACAACACAATGAGCTTAATCGAATTGAAAGTACCCGACATCGGCGGGCACGAAAATGTAGACATCATCGCTGTGGAAATCAAAGCGGGCGATACTGTTGCCGTGGAAGACACCCTGATTACGCTGGAAACCGACAAAGCCACCATGGACGTGCCGGCCGAAGCCGCAGGCGTGGTGAAAGAAGTGAAAGTGAAAGTGGGCGACAAAATCTCCGAAGGTGGTGTGATTGCCGTGATCGAAGCCGCCGGTGCGGCTGCTGCCGCCGAAGCACCTAAAGCTGCCGCCGCTCCGGCGCCGGAAGCCCCCAAAGCCGCTGCGCCCGCACCGCAAGCGGCACAGTTTGCCGGTTCTGCCGATGCCGAATACGACGTGGTGGTATTGGGCGGCGGCCCGGGCGGTTATTCCGCTGCATTTGCCGCAGCCGACGAAGGCTTGAAAACCGCCATCATCGAGCAATACAGCACCTTGGGCGGTGTGTGCCTGAACGTGGGCTGTATCCCGTCTAAAGCACTGCTGCACAACGCAGCCGTGATTGACGAAGTGAAACACTTGGTGAAAAACGGCATCAAGTTCGGCGAACCCGAAATCAATGTGGACGAACTGCGCGGCTACAAAGAAAAAGTCATTGCCAAACTCACCGGCGGCTTGGCAGGCATGGCCAAAGCCCGCAAAGTGGACATCATCCAAGGTAACGGCCAATTCGTGGGCGCAAACCACATCGAAGTATCGCTCACCGAATCCGCACAATACGAGCAAGCCACCGAAACCGGCGCGAAAAAAACCGTTGCCTTCAAAAACTGTATCATCGCCGTGGGCAGCCGCGTGGTGAAACTGCCCTTCATCCCCGAAGACCCGCGCATTGTGGACAGCACCGGCGCGCTGGAACTGCGCCAAAACGGCGGCAAACTGCCGGAAAAAATGCTGGTCATCGGCGGCGGCATCATCGGCCTGGAAATGGGCACCGTGTACAGCACGCTGGGCGCACGCTTGGATGTAGTGGAAATGATGGACGGCCTGATGCAGGGCGCCGACCGCGACTTGGTGAAAGTGTGGGAGAAAATGAACGCCCACCGCTTCGACAACATCATGACCAACACCAAAACCGTGGCCGTGGAAGCCAAAGCAGACGGCATCTACGTGACCTTTGAAGGCGAAAAAGCGCCGAAAGAGCCGCAACGCTACGACTTGGTGCTGGTGGCTGCCGGCCGCGCGCCGAACGGCAAACTCTGCTCCGCCGAAAAAGCCGGCGTGGCCGTTACCGAGCGCGGCTTCATCGAAGTGGACAAACAAATGCGCACCAACGTGCCGCACATCTACGCCATCGGCGACGTGGTCGGCCAACCCATGCTGGCGCACAAAGCCGTGCACGAAGGCCATGTGGCAGCCGAAAACTGTGCCGGCCACAAAGCCTACTTCGACGCGCGCGTGATTCCGGGCGTGGCCTACACCGACCCCGAAGTGGCTTGGGTGGGCGTTACCGAAGAAATCGCCAAACGCGACGGCATCAAAATCACCAAAGCCGTGTTCCCGTGGGCCGCATCTGGCCGCGCGATTGCCAACGGCCGCGACGAAGGCTTCACCAAGCTGATTTTCGACGCTGAAAGCGGCCTGATTATCGGCGGCGGTATCGTCGGCACGCATGCGGGCGACATGATCGGCGAAATCTGCCTGGCCATCGAAATGGGTTGCGATGCGGAAGACATCGGCAAAACCATCCATCCGCACCCCACCTTGGGAGAAAGCATCGGCATGGCGGCGGAAGTGGCCAACGGCACTTGCACCGACTTGCCGCCGCAGCGCAAGAAGAAATAAGCGTTCGGCAGCTTAAACGCTGAATAGAAAAGGCTACCTGAAACTGTATTTAGCAGTTTTCAGGTAGCCTTTTAGTATGGCGGAGGTTACCTGAAAGCACCGTTTCAACGGAGAGGGTTTATTGCTTGGCAAAACCCAAGCTGCACAGAAACTTCGCCTTAGCTATGCCAAGACATGGTTTTCAGGTAGCCTTTCACGCATCCTATCCTTTCTCTCTACAAACAGCCCGATGTTTGACCTAACACAGCACCCGACCCCGCCACAGCCCGTATAGTTGGAGTAAGCAGTTCATCCGCCAGCATTGATTGGCATCTTGCGGACGGCACAGGCCATCTGAAATCCATCACTTAAGGGAGCAACATCATGGCTGAACAAAAACGCCTGTTTGAACAACTGCATAACGAACCCTTCGCCCTCTGCTTTTCCGGACAGGGCTTTGATTGGATAAGCAGCCTGCGCGAGGCTTTGGCCGACGGGGCGCGGGACAGGGCAAACGAAGTGGCCGCCGCTGCTGCCCGAATCTTGGCACCAGTCGCAGAGCAGCTTGCCACCGCCCGCCCGCAGGGTTTCGAGCCGATCAAATGGGCGGAAAACGGCGCGGACGGCATCGATTTGGTGCGTGCCGCCGTGAGCGCGCCCGGCATTTTCCTGTCGCAAATCGCCAATCTGCACACGCTGGAAGCGCGCGGGCTGGACAGCGGCAAGGCGGCGGGCGTGATCGGGCATTCGCAGGGCATACTCGGGCGTTATCTGATGCGCGAGCCGCAGCACGCCGCCAACCTGCTGGCTTTGGCCGAATTGATTGGCGCGGCGGCCACGCTGCAAGGGCGCGCAACGGACATGTATCTGCACGACGGCCTGCATCCGATGGTGATGGTGCAGGGCGTGAGCCGCGGGCAGCTTGCCGCCGTGATTGACGAACTGTTCCCCGCAGATTCCGCCGACCGCCCGTGTATCGGCTTGCAGAACAGCGCGGACGGTTTTGTCGTCAGCGGCAAGCCCGAATCGGTGGCGCGCGTGTGCGGCGTGTTGTCGGACACGGTGAAAGACGAAAACGGCCAAACGCCCGAAAACCTGCTGTGGCGGCTGGACGTGGAAGTCGGTTTCCACCACCCCGCCATGCTGCCCGCCGTGGCGCAAGTGGCCGAATGGGCGGCAGCCTGCGGTTTGGATGCGGAACAGGCGCGCGGCATCGCGCAAAATGTGTTGGTCAATCCCGTGGACTGGGTGGCCGAATGCCGCAGCATGGCCGCGCTGGGCGTGCGGCGGATTTTGGAAATCGGCCCCTCCGGCGGCGTGGCCATGCTGACGCAGGCCGTGTTGGCCGGGGAAGGAATTGAAGTGCTGGATGTTTCCGGTGCGGAAGGCAAGGCGGCGTTGTTTGGCGGATAACGGCGGTCTCTGATTTTTGAAACTGCGGCTGCCGCCAAGTTAAGAAAAGGCTACCTGAAAAATATTCGGCTTTGTTGAGTCGGATATTTTTAGCTTCGCAGAAACTCACTTCGTTCGTTTTCAGGTAGCCTTTATCGATAGGATATTTGAATGGTGGCTTGCCGAAAACGGAGTTTCTGCGAAGCTAAAACGAAACTTCAACGAAGTTGAAAAGCAGCCTGCACATTGGTTTGTTTTAGGTGGGCGGTTTGGGGATTGACGGATAGGCCGTATGGGTATTTGAGGCCGTCTGAAAAGTAGCAGCTTCAACGAAAGCAAATTTGAAAACGGCAAACCGTTAATTAACCAACCGCGTACGTACCGCACACACCCTACCCATGTAGACTACGGCTTACCAAGCTGCGGAGTTTCAGACGGCCTTTGTGATAAAAAGGCAGCCTGAAAACAGGGAAACAAGGATTTCAGGCTGCTTTGGGTTGAGTTTAGCCACCCAACGCACGCTTGTTGCCACAGATATTTATAAATCAACAACAGGTTGGTAACCAAATTCTTTGAACACGGCGCGGCGCAGGTTTTTTTGCGCGTCGTCGAAAAAGCCGCCGAGGTCCAAGCCGATGAAGGGGACGAAGGGGGCAATCAGCGGGTGTCTAATCATGCTGTTGTCCAAGCCTTTTTGCGCGCGCAGGCGCAGCAGGGCGAGGATTTCCCACGGTATCCATTGTTCCAGCGGGTATTCAAATTCGGGGTAGCGGTTTTTGTCGGTGCGGCTTTGCTGAATGTGATAGTCGGCGAGGTCGTTGAAAATCTGTTTCACCTGTTCGGCGTCGCTGCTGTCAAAGCCTGCGTAGGCGGTTTGGTAGAGTTCGGAGAAGGCGAACAAATCTGCCTGCGTTTGGTCAATCGGCAGGGCGAGATGGTCTTGGGCAAGGCGGAACGACAGGGGGATGAGGGTGCGGGCGGCATCGGTTTCCTGCGGTCGGATGCATTCGTCTGGGTTGGCAATGATGGTTTGCAGGGCGGCGAAGCTGAGGGCTTGTTCGTCGCGGCTGAAAAAGAGGGAGGCGAGGAAGGCGAATTGGCTGTCTCTTGCGCTGACTTCAGTATCGCTCGGTTTGCCTGTCAGGTGGTGGCGCACATAGCCCATGGTAAGGAAATAGGCTTTTGCCATCATGGCGCGGAACAGGCTTTCGCTGGGGGTTTGCAGGAATTCGGCAAGCGGGATGCACAATTCAAGGTGCAAATCGTAGATGACTTCGGTGGCGGTGTAGCTGACTTCGCAGTCCTTCTCCAAAAAGTCGTCATACCAGCGGTCGGTGAACAGGGTGGCGCCTTGGTTGATGTATTCGCTCAAATAGCCGTGTTCGCGTTGATAGTCTTCGCCACTGGTAACGGTAACATTTTCAATTATGTCGTTGAGGGCGCGTTTCATGGCGGCGGTGGGTTTTTTGCTCATTTTTTACTCCTATATTGATTACCATGGGCTAAATGTCATGCGGGTTGCTTGAAATTTATGATTCATATCAACAAAGACAGTTGGTTGGGTATGCAGGCTACTCCTTGTTAAATCTTCTTAGAATCTTCTTCTAATGGCAAAGAAAGCTGATTTTCAGTGAATTTTTTTCGTTCTTTGAATTTTTTCCCTTGTTCCGTTTCAGTAAATATTTCGCCATCTATTTTTTGTAAAACTGTAAGTACAGAGTAAGATCGAGAGGATTCATTCCCAGTTTCATCAAATTTAATTTTTATTGATAAAACGGCATCAATCATTGAACCATTTCTAAAATTTATTAATCCAGCTTCAATATTTTCTTTGAATTCAGTGTCTTTCATACTGAAATCAATAATAATATTTTCTTTTTCATAATATCCGCGCCATTTATGTTTTCCTTTTACCAAACTTGGTGCATATATATGAATCCTAGCGTTTTCATCGTAATCAAATAATATATCAGAATCTATAATAAATTCTTTAAATTGATTTTTTAAAACAGTACGCTTTTTATCAATCATATTTAAATTAATATCGTAATGTGAATAACTAATGTAAGTTATTTTTGGATAGTCTAAAAGTGTTTTATAGAAATTGGATAAATGTTTTTTTATATAAATATTTTGACTTAAGATTTCAAAAAAAGAATCTTGCAGCATAGAAACCTTTTTATTGATTTCCTCAATACTGTCTCTTGTGGCTTCTTCATCAATAGCAGAAAGTTGCTTTTTAAGAATTTCTAGTTCTACTTTGCGCTTTTCAGCTTCTAACCGTTTATTTTCAATGTCCAGCTTTTTAGATTCAATATCTAAAATCTGATTTTCCTCGTCTATTTTTGACTTATAGGGTTTTACCGGAATCCTAGAAAAAATTAGGGCAAGAATAGATACTAGCAATGAAGCTGAAGCAATAATATTTGCATAAAATGTGGTTTGAAGCCATTCATCATAACTTCCCTCTCTTGCTGGAAGAGTTTCTAATCTGATTTGCTTGTTAATTCCTAATTCTTTTGAGATTTCCTCTATTATTGCTAGCATTTCTGCATCGCATTTATTTTTAATAAAGGCATCCATACCATGACTATCATCATGAAATGAATAGATAGTTTCAAAGTAGTTTTTATAAGAATTTTCCATAACGAATTACCAAGAAATTTAAGAAAACAAATCAAATTACAGAACCACCTTCAAATACTTCCCGGTATAACTCCCCTTAACCTTCGCCACTTCCTCAGGGCTACCTGAAGCAATAATCCGCCCCCCGCCATCACCACCTTCCGGCCCCAAATCCACAATCCAATCCGCGGTTTTAATCACGTCAAGATTATGCTCGATAATCACAATCGAGTTGCCTTTGCCTTTCAGACGGCCGATTACTTCCAGCAATAGGGCGATGTCGGCGAAGTGCAGGCCGGTGGTGGGTTCGTCGAGGATGTAGAGCG
>CAUPYH010000031.1:0-19597 GCA_963515595.1 uncultured Eikenella sp.
GCCCGGCGGCCGGAAAACCTTGCCGCAGCGGGCAAAGCAAGGTAGTATCCCGCCCGTTATGCACTATTGCCGTGGCAGCCGGAAGGCTACCTGAAAACATCTCAATTAAGGAAACCCTATGATCAAAGAAATCCAAACCTCAGCCGAAACCAAGATGCAGCGTTCGGTGGAAGTGCTGCGCGAAAATTTAGCCAAAGTGCGCACCGGCCGCGCCCACACCGGTCTGCTCGACCAGGTGGAAGTGGAATACTACGGCAGCATGGTGCCGGTGAGCCAGGTGGCCAATGTAACCCTGCTCGATGCGCGCACCATCAGCGTGAAGCCCTATGAGGGCAATATGGCCGCCGCCGTGGAAAAAGCCATCCGCGATTCCAACCTCGGCCTGAACCCCGCTTCTATGGGCGACCTCATCCGCGTGCCGATGCCGATGCTCACTGAAGAGCGCCGCAAAGACCTGATTAAAGTAGTGCGCGGCGAAGCCGAAGACGGTCGCGTGTCTATCCGCAACGTGCGCCGTGATGCCAACGACCACATCAAAAAATTGCTGAAAGACAAAGAAGTGTCGGAAGACGATGCCCGCCGCGGCGAAGAGCAGATCCAGAAGCTCACCGACAAATACATCGCCGAAGTAGATAAGCTGCTGGAGCATAAAGAAGAAGATTTGATGGTGGTGTAAACCATCCGAGCGATACGGCGGCACGGGCTGATATATTTGCCCGTGCCGCCTCAGGCTACCTGAAACCCGCCTAGCCCGAGGAAAGCATATGAGCAGCAGCACCCAAAGCATCCCCGAACGCACCAACATCCCGCGCCATGTTTGCGTGATTATGGACGGCAACGGCCGCTGGGCGAAAAAACGCCTGCTGCCGCGCGTGATGGGGCACAAACGCGGCCTCACCGCCCTAGAAAACCTAGCCGCCCGCTGCGCCGAGCTGGGCGTGGAATATCTCACCGTATTCGCCTTTTCCACCGAAAACTGGCGCCGACCCGAAGACGAAGTTTCCTTTTTAATGAAACTGTTTTTGCAGGCGCTAGACGGGAAGGTGGCCAAAATGCACCAAAACAACCTGCGGCTCAAAGTAATCGGCAACCGCAGCCGCTTCCCCGCCGCGATTGTGGAAGGCATTGAAGCCGCCGAACGGCTCACCGCCGACAACACCGGCCTCACGCTCACCGTGGCTGCCGACTACGGCGGCCGCTGGGATATCCTGCAAGCTGCCAACCGGCTGATTGCCGAAGGCAAAAGCGAAATCACCGAAGACGACCTCTCCCAGCGCCTTTCCTTGGCCGAAGCCCCCGAGCCCGACCTGTTTATCCGCACCGGCGGCGAAACCCGTATCAGCAACTTCATGCTCTGGCAAATGGCCTATGCCGAATTTTATTTCACCGACGCGCTGTGGCCGGATTTCGACGCTGCCGAGTTCGACCGCGCCATTTCTTCCTTCCGGGTGCGCGAACGCCGTTTCGGCCGCACCAGCGAACAGTTGCCGCCGGAACAGCAGCGCGGTTGAGTAGTTGGTTTTCAATCGGGCAGGGCGGCGATGGGCGGATACCTGTTGCCGCTTTGTTTTAGTGCTACAACTCAAGCTCATACTATGAACTATAGTGAATTCTCCATCCACATCGAAAACCTCCGCCAATCATTCGCCAACCGTAATCTCGAAGACTATCTCCTGGCGCTCTATGCCCTGTTGCAAAGCCAACAGGATGCCGTTTGCACGCCCACCCTCTGCCTCAGCCTACTGCAAGAAGCCTTTACTGCTCCGCCTGCGCCGTTTAACGAACAATGGCTGCTCATCCGCCAGATGCCCGATGGGCAGCTGAAAACAAGCGATCCGTGGCAATACGCCTGCGCCGTGATTATTTTTCAGGTAGCCGAGTTGCACCGCATGCGTGGCCAAGAGCTGCAAAATGAATTGCGCCACTACGGCATCACCTCCGAAACCGGCTATAGCTGGTACAACTTCGACCCGCTCACCCTTTTGGAATGCGGTGCGCAGGGGTTGGAAGATAGTTTGGGGGAAGAAGTGGTTGTGGCAGATGATTGGTCGCTGTTGGGCGATTTGTTGGACTTAGGGCGTTATTATGAATAAGTAGCGCGAAAGGCTACCTGAAAATTTCAGGTAGCCTTTACTTTGGACAGCCAAAACCGTTTGCGCTAAAATGCCGCGTTTTCCGTTTTTCCCTGATTAGACTGAAAGAGATATAAATTATGAAAACCGCACAAGAATTGCGCGCCGGCAACGTATTCATGGTGAGCAGCGAGCCGATGGTGGTACAGAAAACCGAATACATCAAAGGCGGCCGCTCCTCTGCCAAAGTAAGCATGAAGCTGAAAAACCTGCTCACCGGCGCAAACAGCGAAACCATCGTGAAAGCCGATGACAAGTTCGACGTTATCCAGCTCGACCGCAAACAATGCACCTACAGCTATTTTGCCGACCCGATGTATGTATTCATGGACGAAGAGTTCAACCAATACGAAGTTGAAGGCGAAAACATCGGCGACAACCTGAAATTCATCGTAGACGGCATGGAAGACGTGTGCGAAGTAACCTTCTACGAAGGCAACCCGATTTCCGTGGAATTGCCCACCATCATCGTGCGCGAAGTGGAATACACTGAGCCCGCCGTTAAAGGCGATACTTCCGGCAAAGTGATGAAACCCGCACGCCTCGTGGGCGGTACCGAAATCCAAGTGATGGCCTACATTGAAAACGGCGACAAAGTGGAAATCGACTCCCGCACCGGCGAATTCCGCAAACGCGCCTAATTGCCGAATCTGGCCGGTATAGCTCAGTTGGTAGAGCAGCGCATTCGTAATGCGAAGGTCGGGGGTTCGACTCCCTTTACCGGCACCAATCCCAGCCCCGCTTTTCGCGGGGCTTTTTGCTGGGCGGATTTCAGGTAGCCTATATGCTTTACTTCTTCAAGCGCAATATTTCGCGCAGGGTGCCGTCGTACAGCCAAATCATGGCGCATAGGGCATACAGGCAGGCAGATGCGGGGGCATTGCCGCTGCGCATCATTTCGAGTGCTACCGGATCGCGCCACGACCAATACAGCCAGTAGATGCCATCGACGGAAAACCACATGCCAAACAAGGCCAGCGGCAAGTATTTCCACTGCCGACACGCCAACATGCGTGAAGTGATGGGGGCGAACAAGTAGGTGCTGAAGGCCATCAGGAAACTGATGGGAATATCCCAGTCGGGCGCGGGCTGGAGGTAGGAGCCGGCAATAAGGATGGCAATGCCGCAGGTAAGCGAAAACAGCTTCCAGGGGCGGAGGTAGTCGTGAAGGGAAACGAGCGGCACTTTCAGGTAGCCTTTCTTGAATGGGTAGGTGGTGGATGAAGGACAGCTTTTCACGCAGCCAAGGCTACCTGAAAAATAGTTAAGAGCGGATTTTATAGTAGTTCTTGAAATAAGGAGGCCTCTCTATTGGAGGTGGTGGTTGGTTTGCTTGAGAATGAAGCCAGACAGGAGGATAATTTGGCTACACTGAAAACGGGGCGGTTTTACCAAAAAGTAAGGCCAACTGAAAAACTTACGCAGCTAATCTGTTGAAAAGAAATGATTAAAATATAGAATTTGATTTACATCAATAGAAGACCGATTAGGTAGAGTTTTCTGACCAAAGTGGTATGGAGCGTGCTATCCTATGCAATGAATTTTAATTGGCAATGTTATTTTATTTACTCATACTAAACAGGAGGTTAATATGGCTTCAGCAATAGAACGTCCAGCTGCTTGGGCAGGCTTTGCCGGTGGCGACTGGGAAAACAGCATCGATGTGCGTGATTTCATCCAGAAGAACTACACCCCTTATGAAGGCGATGGCAGCTTCCTGGCGACGGCCACCGAAGCCACCACCAAGCTGTGGGCGGAAGTGATGGAAGGCATCAAGGTGGAGAATAAAACCCACGCGCCGTATAAGATTGATGCGCAAGTTGTTTCCGGCATCACCAGCCACGGGCCAGGCTATATCGACAAAGATTTGGAAACCATCGTCGGCCTGCAAACCGACGAGCCGCTGAAACGCTCCATCATGCCCTTCGGCGGCCTGAAAATGGTGAAAGATTCCTGCCGAATCTACGGTGTGGAACTGAATCCCGAAGTGGAAGAAATCTTCACCAAATACCGCAAAACCCACAACCAAGGTGTGTTTGATGTGTATACGCCCGACATCCGCCGCTGCCGGAAATCGGGCGTTTTAACTGGTTTGCCCGATGCCTACGGCCGCGGCCGCATCATCGGCGACTACCGCCGTGTGGCGCTTTACGGTATCGACCGCCTGATGGAAGACAAAACCGAGCAGTATCATTCTTTACAAGCCGATTTGGAATCTGGCCAAAACTTGGAAAGCGTTATCCGCCTGCGCGAAGAAATCAATGAGCAGCACATTGCGCTGAAACAGATGAAGGAAATGGCCGCTTCCTACGGCTACGATATTTCCGGCCCGGCCAAAAACGCGCAAGAAGCCATTCAATGGACTTACTTCGCCTACCTCGCTGCCGTGAAATCGCAAAACGGCGCCGCAATGAGCTTCGGTCGTGTGTCTTCTTTCTTGGATATCTACATTGAGCGCGATCTGAAAAACGGTGTGATCACCGAAATCCAGGCACAGGAATTCATCGACCACCTGGTGATGAAACTGCGTATGGTTCGTTTCCTGCGCACGCCCGAATACGATCAGCTCTTCTCCGGCGACCCGATTTGGGCCACCGAATCCATCGGCGGTATGGGCTTGGACGGCCGCACGTTGGTAACACGCACCAACTTCCGCGTGCTGCACACCCTGTACAACATGGGCCCGTCTCCCGAACCGAACATCACCGTGTTGTGGTCCGAACAACTGCCGCAAGGCTTCAAAGAGTTCTGCGCCAAAGTCTCCATCGATACTTCATCTATCCAATACGAAAACGACGACCTGATGCGCCCCGACTTCAACAGCGACGACTACGCCATCGCCTGCTGCGTGAGCCCGATGGTAATCGGTAAACAGATGCAGTTCTTCGGCGCGCGCGCCAACCTGGCCAAAACCCTGCTGTACGCCATCAACGGCGGCGTAGACGAAAAATCCAAAGACCAGGTCGGCCCCAAAACCGAGCCGATTAAAGACGAAGTATTGGACTACGATACCGTGATGACCCGCATGGACAGCTTCATGGACTGGTTGGCCACCCAATACGTTACCGCGCTGAACGTCATCCACTACATGCACGACAAATACAGCTACGAAGCCGCCCTGATGGCGCTGCACGACCGCGATGTGAAACGCACCATGGCCTGCGGTATTGCCGGGTTGTCGGTGGCTGCCGACTCGCTGTCCGCCATCAAATACGCCAAAGTCAAACCGATCCGCGACGAAAACGGCATTGCCGTCGACTTTGAAATCGAAGGCGAATACCCGCAGTTCGGCAACAACGACGACCGCGTGGACAGCATCGCCTGCGACCTGGTGGAACGCTTCATGAAAAAAGTGGCCACCCACCCGACCTATCGCAACGCCGTGCCCACCCAGTCCGTGCTCACCATCACGTCCAACGTCGTGTACGGCAAGAAAACCGGCAACACACCCGACGGCCGCCGCGCAGGCGCACCGTTCGGCCCGGGCGCCAACCCCATGCACGGCCGCGACGTGAGCGGCGCCGTGGCTTCGCTGACTTCCGTGGCCAAACTGCCGTTTGAGTTTGCCAAAGACGGCATTTCCTACACCTTCTCCATCATCCCCGGCGCGCTGGGCAAAGACGAAAATGCCCGCGAACGCAATCTGGCCGGCATGATGGACGGCTACTTCCACCACGAAGCCGGCGTGGAAGGCGGCCAGCACCTCAACGTGAACGTGCTCAACCGCGAAATGCTGATCGATGCCATGGACCACCCGGAAAAATACCCGCAGCTCACCATCCGCGTATCCGGTTACGCTGTGCGCTTCAACTCGCTCACCAAAGAGCAGCAGCAAGACGTGATCACCCGCACCTTCACCAGCCGGATGTAATCATGCCCAGCTAGCAGGAATCAGTGCCGGAATCCTTCCGGCACTTTTGTTTATCCCGGTTTTCAGGTAGCCTAACCCCCGTGCCCGGGCTACCTGAAAACTGATAGCCAAAGCAGGGCAGGGCAGGCTTTCAGCCCGCTACTTAAACGCTCCAAGCTATAAAGGCTACCTGAAAACAACACATGCCAACCGCCATGCCAGACACCATCCCCATCCGCCCCGATAGCCCGCCGAAAAAACAGCCCGACACCCGCGCCCGCCCCTACGAAGGCATCGGCTACGTCCACTCCGTAGAAACCGGCGGCGCCGTAGACGGCCCCGGCCTGCGTTTTGTCCTCTTTATGCAGGGCTGCCTGATGCGCTGCCTCTACTGCCACAACCGTGACACTTGGGATAGGCACAGCGAAAAAGAGCTGCACTTCACCGTGCCCCAGCTCATGCAGCAAGTGCTCTCCTACAAACACTACTTCCGAGCCACCGGCGGCGGCGTAACGGCCACTGGCGGCGAGCCCCTGCTGCAATACCAATTCATCCGCGATTGGTTTGTAGCCTGCCGCGAGCACGACATCCACACCTGTCTCGACACCAACGGCTACGCCCTGCACTACGACAGCGCCATGGAAGAGCTGCTGGACAACACCAACCTCGTCATGCTCGATCTCAAGCAAATCGACCCCGAAATCCACAAAACCCTCGTCGGCATTCCCAACACCAAAACCCTGCAATTCGCCCGCCACCTCGCCGCCCGAGGCCAGCCCACCCGCATCCGCTACGTCGTCGTGCCCGGCTACACCGACGACGACCGCTCCGCCAACCTGCTCGGCCAATTCATCGCCGACATGCCCAACGCCGACACTGTGGAAATCCTCCCCTACCACGAACTCGGCGCCCACAAATGGGCACTGTGCGGCGACGAATACAAACTCAAAGGCGTCCGCCCCCCGCCCAAAGAAACCATCCTGCGGATAAAGGAAATCATCGAAAGCTACGGCAAACAAACCATCGTATAAGCCGCAGCGGAAAGCAAACAGAGGCTACCTGAAAACCCCCAAACATTTTCAGGTAGCCTTTCCCTATCCGGGCTACCTGAAAGCCAGTCAATCCATAAACGGATTAAATTAGACTTGACAAGTCGAAAAAAAAAAACAATATACTGCCCGCAGTTTTTCTAACCCAACTAAGGAGTATGCAATGAAACACAGAATGTTACCGCTTGTTATGCTGACCCTAACCCTGGCCGCCTGCGGCGGAAGCGGCAAACTGCCCGAAAGCTGCGTGCGCGCCATGGAGGCCTACGCCCCGCTGGCCGATAACCCCGATTTCAGCGGCTATCCCATGCATATATGGCTGGAAGATGCCAACGGTGATGTCAAAGCGGCAACGGCAGCATGGAACAAGAGAGTAGAGGCCGATTATGAAGCCATTGAAAAAAGGGCGGGCAGCAAAAGTGCCGAACTGCAAATGGAAAACCAGGCCCAACAATGCAGCCGCTGGCTGGAGAAGTTCGAACAATACAAAAACTAAGCTTCACCCAAATTAAAGCAGGCGTTACGGCAAAAAGGCTACCTGAAAACCCAAAAACATTTTCAGGTAGCCTTTTTGCCGCCATCCCCCTTATACTGTCCACTTCACTCACTTCCGAAAGGCTCGCCATGCGCCACGCCCAAGGCTTCGTCCTCCTGAAAGAAAACCGCTTCGACCCCGCCCGCTTCCTGCACACCCTGCAACACGAATGGGGCATCAGCCCCAATGAAGGCGAAGACATCACCAACGAAGATGGCATCCTCAACTTCAACGTAAACGGCCTGCTCTGTGCCCTCTCCCTCATGCCTGCGCCGCTGCCCGACGGCGAAGCCGAACAAAACGCCGCTTTTAATTACTACTGGCCGGAAGCCGTTGAGGAAACCGCCAAACATCAGGCGCACATCCTGCTCGTTGTCATGCCTATCGGCGAAACCGACGCCACCCCGGTCGATGTGATGGCGCTCTACAGCAAACTGGCCTGCGCCGCCCTGGCCGACGAAAACAGCATCGGCATCTACACCTCCGGCACCGTCTTCGCTCCCGATTTCTACCGCGACGTATGCAGCAGCCTGCACGAAGGCGAACTGCCCATTCCCGCCTGGGTATTTATCGGTCTCTACGGCAGCGAAGAAGGCAGCAGCGCCTACACCATCGGCCTAGAGCAATTCAACAAAATGGAGCTCGAAATCCTCAACAGCGAACACGAGCCTGCCGATTTGCACGCTTTCCTGTGCAGTATCTGCGACTACCTCATCTCGCAAAACATCACCCTGCAAGACGGCGAAACCATCGGCTTTTCCGCCGAAGAAAAACTCGCCATCACCCGCTCCCCGGCTGTAGCCGGTGTGGCTGAAGAAACCCTGAAAATCGACTACTAAACGGTGTTGTTTCAGTCGCTTCCAACGGCATAACGGCGGAAGAGCGGCGGTGCTAATAACTTTTTAATAAGGAGGAAGATCATGAAGTACGATAATTTTTTCTTTCCCGCCGATGATCTTGCTACGAGCCGCCGCTTTTACCAAGATGTGCTGGATTTGCCCGTTAAATTCGACTTTTCTGAAAACGGCATGGTGGCTTTTCGGGTGGGTAACGAAGAAGCGGCCATTATTCTCAAAGAGCGGAAAAAATTCCCCGATATGGCTCCTACTTTGTGGATTGAAGTGGAAGATGTGCGGGCAAAATATGCCGTATTGCAGGGTAGAAATATCCATTTCCTAAGCGAGCCATTCCGTATCCGTACCGGATGGGCAGTGGAATTTGTCGATCCATCTGGCAATCGGTTGGGGTTGGTTGATTATCAGATGTAAACGCAGATTAGAGCGCTCATGAAATCACGAAGAATATGAGCAGCTAGCACATAGATAAAGGCTACCTGAAAGTGCCAGCAAGCATTTTCAGGTAGCCTTTATCCATATAAAAAACTGCCTGCATATTGTTTGCAGACAGTTTGGCGCGAGATTGGCAGAGTCGGCTTATTTGGCGGCGGCGGTGCCGAAGTATTGTTGGTGGATGCGGTCGTATTCGCCGCTGGCTTTGATGGCGGCCAAGGCTTTATTGAGGGTGTCGCGCAGCTCGGTGTCGTCTTGGCGCAGGGCGATGCCGTAGTGTTCGGCTTCGAAATCGGGCACTTTAATCATGGTGAAGCCTTTATCGCCGTTGTGTTTGATGAATTCCATCACCACAGAGCTGTCGCTTACTGCTGCGTCCACGCCGCCGTTTTGCAATTCTTTCAGCAAGAGGGGCAGGCTTTCGAAGCGGGTTACTTTGGGATTGGTGGCGCCCAAGAGTTTGGAGGCGGCCAAATCGCCGGTGTTGCCGGTTACCACGCCTACGCGGTTGAGGTTTTTCAAATCTTCCACAGAAGCTACCTGTTTGCCTTCGGGCACGGCCACTACTTGGGTGATTTCAAAGTAGGGGTCGGTGAAGAGCATGCTTTGTTGGCGTTCGGGAGTGATGGTTACGGCAGCTACCACTACGTCGGCATCGCCGTTGCGCAGGCTGTTGAAAAGGCTGTCCCAAGATTGATCTTTAAATTCCACGCGGTAGCCGGCTTCTTTGGCTATGGCGTTGATGAGGTCGATATCGAAGCCGCTGAGGCTGCCGTCGGGATTTTTAGATTCGAAAGGGGCGAATTCGGCATTGGTGGCCACGCGCAATACTTTTTCGCTGCCAGGGGCGGAAGCGCCGGAGGCATTGGCATCAGCAGGCTGGGAAGCTTGCTGGGTGCCGCCGGAATTGCCGCAGCCGCTGAGGGCGATGGCGGAGCAGGCCAGGGCGGTGGCCAGCCATTTTTTCATGTTCATTGTTTGGTTCTCCTGGATTGGTTTGGATATTAATTAATGATTGCGCTCCGTGCGCATCATTCGGGAAACACATCATACAACCATATGCGGAAATTCTAAAGGTTTATTGCAGAATATAGCTCAAGCACCTTATTTCTACTGAGGCAGTGGGCGCACTTTGTTGCCGTATTCATGCTGTCTGTAGGCTGCATTGTGGGAAGAAGTAATTGCTTCAACGATATCAGGTCAGGCTACCTGAAAGCATCGGCTGCTGCGAAGCTAAAATGCTATTTCATTGTTCGACCTACATTGAAGATAGCCAGCTTCGGTGCAGCAAACAGACTCAAGCTACGCCGTGTGGGCGAAACTCCACTATAATAGCGGCTGTTATCATCTTAATCGGTGCACTTTAAAACCATGCCGTATCCGTCTGCCCCCGAACAGCCCGAGCGCCGCCGCCTGCTAGCTTCGCTGGCTGCCGTTTCCGCCGTTGCCTGCCTGCCTCAAGCCGCCCGTGCCGGGGCGCAGCGCGAGGAGACGCTGTCGGACGATGTCACTTCGGTGATGCGCCATTCGGTGAATAATGTGAACCCGCCGCGCCTGGTGTTTGAAAACCCGTATAACGCGCCGCGCTGGCTCAATGATATGTCGCTGCGGCTGGCGCGTTTTGTGCCCGACCCGCTGGAGCGCCGCCGCCTGCTTATCAATATTCAATACGAAACCACCCGCGCCGGGCTGGATACGCAGCTGATTTTGGGGCTGATTACGGTGGAGAGTGCGTTTCGGCAGTATGCCATCAGCAGCGTGGGTGCGCGCGGGCTGATGCAGGTGATGCCGTTTTGGCAGCGCTACATCGGCAAACCGGAGCACAATCTGTTCGACATCCGCACCAACTTGCGCTACGGCTGCACCATCCTGCGCCACTACAGCAATCTGGAAAACGGCAATATGGAACGCGCATTGGCGCGCTACAATGGCAGCCTCGGCAGCCGGCGCTATCCCGACGCGGTGATTGGGGCATGGCAGAATCGCTGGCAGTGGTCGTAGTTAGGCTACCTGAAAGTCTATGTTTCGATTTTCAGCATGGCCGAAGTGCCTTTTCTATTTTTCAGGTAGCCTCCAGCGCGAAGCAGGCTACCTGAAAAAATATAATCTGAGATCAACTGCAAAATATGGAATATTTCACTGCCGCGCAAGCCTTCAGCCAAACCATCAAGAATCTGCATATCCTACTCAAACCGCTTGGTTTCAAGAAAAAAGGGAACCACTTCTACCGCTGCACCAAACACGGCGTCGGTCAGCTTATTCATACGCAAAAAAGCCGGTGGAGCGACAAAAGCCGCATCAGTTTTACTTTCAATATTGGCCTCGCCTGCCCTCCGTTGCAACACGATCCACGTTTCCAAGAAGCCGGGCAGCCCCTGCCCGATTTTCCGAACATACTCGATTGCCTAGCACAGGAGCGAATCGGTTTTCTACTGCCCGAGCCGGGGCAGCAAGATATTTGGTTTGAAGTGGCAGACGGTGCAAATAACGCTGCCGTTTTGCAAGAAGTGCAAACCATAACGGAAACATCTGTGCTGCAGCACTTTGCCGCACACAGCGTGCCGCAGCAGCTTTATCCGCTTATCGATAACCGGCACGCCATGCGGCTGGCCGCTAAGCTGGGAGAGCCGGAACAGGCGCAACGGTTTTACCGGGCAGCGCGCGAATGGGCGCAGCAGCGCCACCATGAAGAATGCCAAGCCGCCGAGCATTTCCAACCGGGGGATGATGAATATTACGAAGACGAAGATGGCTGCATCGTTTTTGGCAGCGAGCAGCCCGATCCGCAAGTTTGGCTGGATTATTTGTCGGAGTTAGAGCGGGATGCCGCCCGGTGGGGTGTGCTGACGTGAGCTTTATTACACATAACATATATCCTTTCAGGTAGCCTCCGGCGCGAAGCAGGCTACCTGAAAACTAATCCGGCCTTGTCAGCGTTAAAAGCCCACCGACGGAGCAAGGCTTCGGGTATAATCTGCGGCGTTTTTCCCCAACTCTTTCAGTTAAACACTATGTCTCGAGCTCCCCGTACTGCCTTGTTACCCGCAGAATGGCGTGCCAGCGCATCGCTTTCCGGCGTGTATGCGCTGCGTATGTTGGGCATGTTTTTGGTGTTGCCCGTGTTGGCGCTGTATGCCAAAGAGCTGCCGGGCAGCACGCCTGCGATAGGCGGTTTGGTGATTGCGGTGTATGGCTTGACGCAGGCGCTGTTCCAGCTGCCGCTCGGTATGCTTTCCGACAGGTTGGGGCGCAAAAAGGTGATTTACCTCGGCCTAGTGGTGTTCGCGGCGGGCAGTTTTATTGCCGCAGCGGCAGATAGCGTGGCCTGGCTGCTCATCGGCCGGGCGATTCAGGGTGCCGGTGCAGTGAGTGCGGCAGTGACCGCGCTTTTGGCGGACTTAACGCGTGAAGAAGTGCGTACCCGTGCCATGGCTTCGGTGGGGCTTACCATCGGCCTCACTTTTGCTGTCAGTATGGTGGTTTCGCCACTGCTTACCCGCTATATCAATGTTTCCGGCCTATTTGCGCTCACCGGCGCGTTGTGTGTGCTGGCTATAGGTGTGGTGGCGTGGATTACGCCCAATCCGCAGCGAGGGAAGTTCCACGAAGATACGGAAATGCAAACTTCGCGGATCAGCGAGGTGTTGCGTAATAAACGCTTGATGCAGCTTAATTTCGGTATTTTCGCCTTGCAGGCGGTGATGATGGCGATTTTTGCCAGCCTGCCGATTGTGATGCGCGGCCTGGGGCTGCCCAAAGAGCAGCATTGGCAGCTTTATCTGCCGGCGGTATTGCTGGGATTGCTGTTGATGGTGCCGGCGATTGTGGTGGGTGAAACGCGCAATAAGCTCAAGCAAGTGTTTGTTGCTGGTATCGCGTTGATTGCGGCGGCTTTATGCGGTATTTATGCCGGCCAGGCTTCGCTTTTGGCCATCGGCATATCGCTGGTGGTGTATTTTGTCGGGTTCAATATTTTGGAAGCCAGCCTGCCGTCTATCGTGTCGAAAGTGGCGCCGACGGATTTAAAAGGCACCGCCATGGGCATGTATAACACGGCGCAATCCATCGGCGTGTTTGTGGGCGGTGCGGCCGGCGGGCGCTTGTTTGAACATTTCGGCTTGATCGGCGTGTTTGCCTTTTCTATGGTGCTCACGCTGGCCTGGTTGCTGATGGCCGCAGCGGCGCCCGCACCGGCTGCCGTACGCAATTTAGCACTGAGCATCTCGCCCATATGGCAGGGTTGCGAAGAGCGGCTCTTGGCTGTATTGCAGCAGTTTGAAGGCGTGGAGGCGGCCAGCCTCAGCGCCGACCGTTCAACCGTTTATATCAAGGCACGGCAACAGGGTTTCGATGAAGCCGCTGCCAAACAGATTATTTTAGGAGGAAATCATGTTGAATAAAGTGATACTTATCGGCAACTTGGGGCGCGATCCCGAAGTGCGCTACCTGCCCAGCGGCGATGCTGTAGCCAATTTTTCTATTGCCACCAGCGAAAACTGGAAAGACCGCAACGGCCAGCGCCAGGAGCGCACCGAATGGCACAACATCAGTATGTTCGGCCGCTTGGCGGAAATTGCCGGCCAATATCTGAAAAAAGGCAGCAAAGTATATATCGAAGGCCGCATCCAAAGCCGCAAATACACCGGCAAAGACGGCATCGAGCGCACCGCCTACGACATCGTGGTCAACGAAATGAAAATGCTCGACGGCCGCAACAGCGGAAGCAGCCCCTACGAAGGCGGCGACCAATACGCAGCCGCACCCAGCAGCCCGCGCCAGCAGCCAGTTCAAAACTATAATGAACCGGCTTACGCCGCCGAACCGCCCGCTCCGCCCCGCCGCCAAGCCACCGCGCCCGCCCCGGCACCGATTGACGATATCGATGACGATATTCCGTTTTGAGTTACAGATATTTTAGAAAAGGGCTGATAATATTTGAAATCAGTTTATTCCGGTCTGGAATGTGGCCTCGGCTGACTGTTGAGGAGAGTCCGTTATCCGTGCTCGATGATGAAAACTATCGTTGCCGCACTGCTCAGCATTTCTGAGAACAATATTGAAGCTAAAGCTGGGGATGCCAAAAATGGCCGAACAATGCAAGCGGTGACCAGACTCTGCGCAGATAGGTAGCTGGTCGCCAGCAGCCACACCGCCTCCGGCAACAATTTCACCTACATCAGTCCAATAACTAACACCTATACTGCATTCATCTGTTGGAAATCGCCGCGTTGTTTACACTTTTTCTGCAGAGAACGATTTTCGTTTTGGCTTAAATGCTTTTTAAGCAGCTCTCCGGCATGATCAGGAACAGATTTTCCGTGTCTATCGACATTCCTGATCATGCTGGAGAGCTGTTAAACTGGGTTTAAAAACAAAAGTCGAAAGTATAAACAGTATTGTTGATTTCTACAGGGCTCCTAACGTGGCTAACCAGACTGGAAATGTGGGGCCTGTTAGGAGAGTTATTGTTGTGATCGAATATAGCTGGCAGTAACGAAACAGGCTACCTGAAAAATTTCAGGTAGCCTGTGTTTGTCGGATTGAGGCTAAGACACCATCAATCTAAATTGCCCAATACGATGCGCAGGATACGGCGGATCGGTTCGGCCGCGCCCCAGAGCAGTTGGTCACCCACGGTGAAGGCGCTGATGTATTCGCCGCCCATGGCGAGCTTGCGGATGCGGCCTACGGGCACGGTGAGCGTGCCGGTAACGGCGGCGGGGGTGAGCTCGTGCATGCTGGCTTCTTTGGTGTTGGGCACGACTTTCACCCAGTCGTTGGCACCGGCGAGCAGGCTTTCGATTTCGGATACGGGCAAATCCTGTTTCAGCTTCAGGGTGATGGCCTGGCTGTGGCAGCGCATGGCGCCGATGCGTACGCACAGGCCTTCCACGATGGTGGGGCGGCTGCCGCCGAGGATTTTGTTGGTTTCAGCGTCGCCTTTCCATTCCTCTTTGGATTGGCCGTTGCCCAAGTCTACGTCGATCCACGGAATCAAGCTGCCGGCCAGCGGCACGCCGAAGTTGGCTTTGGGGTAGTCGGGCGAGCGCAGGAAGTCGGATACTTTTCGGTCGATATCAAGGATGGCACTGGCGGGGTCGGCCAGTTCGGCGGCCACTTGGCTGTGGATGGCGCCCATGCCGCTGATGAGTTCGCGCATATTTTTCGCGCCCGCGCCGGAGGCGGCTTGGTAGGTCATGCAGGAAGCCCATTCCACCAGGCCGTTTTGGAACAGGCCGCCCAAGCCCATGAGCATGAGGGAAACGGTGCAGTTGCCGCCGATGTAGTTTTTCACGCCGTTTTGCAGGGCGGCATCGATTACGTTGCGGTTTACCGGATCGAGTACGATTACAGCATCATCGTTCATGCGCAGGGCGGAGGCGGCGTCGATCCAATAGCCGTTCCAGCCGGATTCGCGCAGCTTGGGATACACGGATTTGGTGTAGTCGCCACCCTGGCAGGTAACGATGATGTCCATTTTGGCCAGTTCGGCGGGGTTGTTGGCATCAAGCAGGGTTTTGGCGGCCTGGCCGAAATCGGGGGCGTTGCCGCCTACGTTGGAGGTGGTGAAGAAATAGGCTTCGGGGATGTGGGCGAAATCGTTTTCTTCGCGCATACGCTGCATCAAAACCGAGCCGACCATGCCGCGCCAGCCGACAAATCCTACTTTTTGCATAACTGCTCCTTAATGGTAAAGAAGTGTGAGTGAAATGAAGCCATCTTTTTAACCCTGCGGCAGGGAAAAGTAAAGGGGGAAACGGCAGAATTATGTTTTCAGGTAGCCTCTGCGGCTTGGCGGCTGTAGCTCGGACAATAAAACGGCTATAATCCGCCCGTTGGTCTTTATGTCTGCCCGGCTGCTTGGCGCGGGCGTTTTCAGAATGTAAGAAAGGTGTAAACATGAGCTTGAAGATTGCCATCAATGGCTACGGCCGCATCGGCCGCCAGGTGTTGCGCGCGATTTACGAATACGGCCTGCGCGACCAGTTTGAAGTGGTTGCCGTCAATACCAGCGGCAGCCCCGAGGCCGAGGCGCACCTCACCAAATTCGACACCGTGCACGGCCGCTTTGCCGCCGAAGTGTCGCATGACGAGCAGCACCTGATTATCAACGGCGACAAAATCCGTCTGGTGTCGAACCGCAATCCGGCCGAGCTGCCGTGGAAAGAATTGGGCGTGGACTTGGTGATGGAATGCACCGGCAAATTCACCAGCAAAGAGAAAAGCTCGGCACACCTTCAGGCCGGCGCGAAGAAAGTGCTGATTTCCGCCCCCGGCGGCGACGATGTGGACGCCACCGTCGTATACGGCGTGAACCACCAGGTAATCACCCCCGAGATGACCGTGGTCTCCAACGCTTCCTGCACCACCAACTGCCTCTCGCCCGTGGCCAAAGTGCTGTCGGAGAGCGTGGGCATCACCAAAGGCCTGATGACCACCATCCACGCCTTCACCAACGACCAAGTGCTCACCGATGTGCGCCACAAAGACCTGCGCCGCGCCCGCAGCGCGGTGGAAAACATGATTCCCACCAAAACCGGCGCTGCCAAAGCCTTGGGCTTGGTATTGCCCGAGCTCAAAGGCAAGCTCGACGGCTTCTCCGTGCGCGTGCCCACCATCAACGTTTCGCTGGTGGATTTAACTTTTGAAGCCGGCCGCGATACCAGCGTGGAAGAAATCAACTCGCTCCTGAAAGCCGCCAGCGAGGGCTACCTGAAAGGCGTGCTGGGCTACAACAGCCTGCCGCTGGTGTCTTCCGATTTCAACCACACCACCCAGGCTTCCGTGTTCGACAGCACGCTGACTAAAGTTTCCAACGGCAATATGGTGAAAGTATTATCTTGGTATGACAACGAATGGGGCTTCTCCTGCCAGATGCTGAACACCGCCCGCGCGATGTTCGGGATGCCGGTGCGCCCGTTTGAATAAGGCTGCTGCGTGATAGAAAAGGCTACCTGAAAAGTTTCAGGTAGCCTTTTGTGTGGAGTGTGGCTGGTGTTGCCATGCCGGCATTTGGTTTGCTTCTTTATGTTGAAGGTAACCACAAGATTTCAGGCTACCTGAAAATATGGCCGCACAGAAAAAGGCTACCTGAAACTTTTCAGGTAGCCTTTGCTCTTATTCCAACCGGCCTCAGGAAACCTGCTGCCGATACCATTCGATAAACGCCGCCGGCTCGGTAAAGCCGATGAGCGGGCTGCTGCGGCGGCCGTCGGGGTGGATGACGAAGATGCCGGGCGGGCCGGGCAGGCCGTATTCCTGCAACAGCGCGCGCTGCTCGGGCGTGTTGTCGGTGAGGTCGATTTTGAATACGCGATCGGGTGGCACGGCGGCCTGCACTTCGGGGCGGCTGAAGGTTTTGTGTTCCATCTCTTTGCAGCTGGCGCACCAGTCGGCATAAAAATCCAGCACCACCGGCTTGCCGCTGGCCAAAGCCTGCTGCATGGCGCTGTTGAGCTGTTGTGGCGCGGTAAATACCCGGTGCGCGGTTTGCTGCGGCGGGAACACGGTGAGTGCCTGGTGCAGGAAGGTGGGCTGCATGCGTACGCTCTGCACGGCGAAAAACACGCCCACGGTGAGCAGGAGGCTGCCCAGCCCCATAGCCAACGGCTTGATTTGGCGGTTGCGCAGGTGTTTGCCCAACAGCAGACCGCCGGGGATAACCAACAGCAGGGAATAAAGTGCCACGGTCAGGCCATAGGGCAGGAAGGGGGCGGCCAGATACACGGCCACGGCCAACAGGATGATGCCGAAGGCGTGCTTGATGCCATTCATCCACGCGCCGGCCTTGGGCAGGATGTGCCCGCCGAACGTGCCTACCAAAACCAGCGGCACACCGGTGCCCAGCGCCATGCTGTATAAGGCCAGGCCGCCCAGCGCGGCATCGCCGGTTTGGCCGATATAGCCCAAGGCCACGGCCAAGGGCGGCGCCACACAGGGGCCGACAATCAGCGCCGAGAGCATGCCCATCACAAACACGGAAGCCATTTTGCCGCCGGACAGCTTGCTGCTTTGCTGCTGGAAGTAGCTTTGAATGAAGGAAGGCAGCTGGATGGTGAACACGTCGAACATGCCCAGCGCCAGCACCACAATCAGCGCGGTGGCGGAAAGCACCACCCACGGCTGTTGCAGCCACACGGTGAGCAGCGAGCCGGTAAGCCCGGCCAGCACGCCCACGGCGGCATAAGTGAGCGCCAGCCCCTGCACGTAAACCGAAGACAAAACCAGCCCGCGGCGTTTGCCGGCATTGGCACGGTCTCCCACGATGATGCCCGACACAATGGGCAGCAGGGGATACATGCAGGCGGTAAAACTCAAGCCAATGCCGAAACTAAAAAAAGCCAGCAGGTTTGCCCCCAATGTGTCGCGCGATAGGCTAAACGGGTTTTTGCGCGGCTGCGGCACGGGGCTGGCAGCGGGCGCACCGTTTTGCGGTGCGGTGAAGCGGCTGCTGCCGGCGGGCGGCGCGGCCGTGTCGCCATACACGCCCGCGCCTTTGATTTCCAGCGTTTTGCTTACCGGCGGATAGCACACGCCCGCATCCGCGCAGCCTTGGTAGGTGAGCGTGAGGCGGTAGGTGGCGGGCGCGGTGGATTGGAAGGGCAGTTTTACCACGGCTTGGTGGTAGTGCACGGTTTGCTTGCCGAAGAACTCGTCTTCCTTTTCCTTGCCCGGTGAAAACTCAGCCGCACCCAACAGGCCGGACGGCTCGGTTTCTACATGGATTTTTTCTTGATAGAGATAGTAGCCGTCGGCAATTTGGAATTGCACGGCCACATCCTGCTCGCCCGCCGCCACCGTGGCGCGGAACGCCTGCTCCGCCGGCAGCAGCTGCCCGGCATCGATTGCATGCGCCGCCATGCCGGAGCACAACAGCACGGGCAGGATGAAAGATTGAATCAGTTTTTTAAACATAAAGGCTACCTAAAAACGTTAGCTTCAGCGAAGCTGAAACAAGGGCACAAAAATGTGCGCGGATTATAAGGAAATAGTACCATGCCCGCCATGGGCTTAATTTAACAAAGCGATTGATGAAATTAACTTTGCCGCCACAGGCTTGCTTATATAGACGAGCGGCGCATGCCGTTTCTGACAGCTGCGGCAAAATAATTGTGCCCGCCGCCGCCTTTTCGCTTGAAAATCGGCCGCCCCGCCCCATTTGGCAGGGCAAAAGCTCTCTTTATAAAAGGAATCTTTATGTCTCATCATCATCAACATCACCAACACCAAAACCCTGAAACCGAACTTTCGCAACAAGAAGCCCAGGCAGAAGCCGCCGAGCCGCAGGCCAACGCCGAAGCTGCCGAGCCTACGCCGGAGCAGCTGGCGCAACGCGTGGCCGAGCTGGAAGCCAAGCTGGCCGATATCAACAAATACCATCAGGCCGAGCTGCAAAACCTAGGCCGCCGCCATCAGGAAGAAATCCAGGCCGCCCACAAATTCGCCGCCAAGAAATTTGCCGAAGAGCTGTTGAAAGTAAAAGACTATTTGGAAATGGCGCTCTTGGATAAAAGTGGCAATTTCGATGCGCTGAAAATGGGCGTGGAGATGACCCTCACCGAACTCAAACGCGCCTTCGAGCAGGCTCAAATCAAAGAAATCCTGCCCCAGCCCGGCGACAAGCTCGACCCGCACCGCCACCAGGCCTTTCAAACCGTGGAAAGCGACCAAGAGCCGAACACCATCGTGAACGTGATGCAGAAGGGCTATACCCTGCACGACCGCGTACTGCGCCCCGCCAC
>CAUPYH010000032.1:0-18982 GCA_963515595.1 uncultured Eikenella sp.
CTACTTCTTCAGCCGCGACCTGCCGCTGCGCCTGCCCGAAGTCCGCCAAGCCTGGGCGGAAATGAGCCAGCTGCTGCTGCCGTGAGGCGGAACGAAAATACCGGGTTGGATGCTAGAACCCGCCATAATGCAAAAGGCTACCTGAAATTCATTTTTCAGGTAGCCTTTTTCGGCAGGCGGAACGGGCTGCGCCAGTTTTGGCAGCCTTTGTTAATAAAGGCAAAACCTGCCGCTAGAATTGTAAGCCTAGGCTCGGATGATTGATAATAAGTTCGGCTGAGGCGGCAAACCGCCGCAGGCAGGTTTGCCGCCTCAGCCCCCGCTGTGCAGCCCCCGCTGTGCAGCCCTTTTTTTTTCGGGCTTTTGCAGCATCGTTCAATCCACATTTCAAGGAGACCGAATTATGCAGAAAACCCTACTCGCCCTTGCCATCCTTTCCTTCGCCGCCGCCGCATCCGCCGCGCCCGATTCCCAAGAAACCCCGCTGCACCCGATTAAAGACGGGCGCTATACCGTTACCACCGGCTACGAACATAGCAATATAAAAAGCGGCAGCAGCGAAAGCAAAATCAATCGTGATGGCTTTACCCTGCGCGGCCGCGCCGATATCCCGCTGGCGCAGCAGCACGCCATCCGTGCCGAATTGGGCTATGACCGCCGCAGTTTTGATGCAAAAGCAAACGGCGTAACCTTAGTGGACGGCGGCAAGACCGATGAAATCGACCTGTATGCGGGCTATCTGTATTCCCCGTCCGGCTTCAAGCAGGGCGGCCTGCGCGTGGGCGGCGGGCTGGGTTACTTTTCCAGCAATAACAAAGCCCGCGCACACCGCACCGTCCACGCCCCGAATATCGTGGACAACGATTCAAGCAGCCTATACCTGAAAGCGCAGGTGGAATACGAGCAGGATTTGGGCGGCGGCTGGAGCATCACGCCGTGGGGCGAAGCCTCTGTCAGCCTGCGTTACAGAGTTGAAACCAAATGGTCGCAGGTTTATCCCCATGTGCCGGATGAAACGCACAAGGGCAGCAACTACAGCATCGGCTTGGGTGTGGACGCGCAGAAACAATTTACCCCGAATCTGGCGCTGACCTTCGGCCCCTACTACCGCTACGACCATTCCAAAACCCATGCCCGCGACCATGCCGGCGCCCACTTCGATTCATCCAGCGGCCACGCGCACAACTTCGGCATCCGCGCCGGCCTGCGCTTTTAAACCGCCGCGCTTGTCTGCAACGCAAAGGCTGCCTGAAATTCAGGTAGCCTTTCTTCATCCGATTTGTCGGCTGCTGCTTGGGGGGCGTGTAGGGTGTGCGCCGCAGGCGCGCACGCCGTTGCTGTTATTCCAACCGCGTGCGTGCATCGCACACACCCTACGCCCCATACAATGAGCAGGCTACCTGAAATTCATTTTTCAGGTAGCCTTTTGTGCGTCTGCCAAACGGCCGTATTGTTCAACGAAGCGGGCGGATGCCTACGGCGTCGCGCACTTGGTCGAGTAGTTCGCGGGCTTGTTTGCGGGCTTTGGCGGCGCCGGCCTGCAGGATGTCTTCGATTTGCGCGGGCCGGGCGGTAAGCTCGTGGAAGCGTTCGCGTTTGGGGGCGAGCTCTTCGTTCAGTTTGGCGCCAAGCAGTTTTTTGGCTTCGCCCCAGGCCAGGCCGTCGGCCAGCATTTGGGTGAATTCGGCGGTTTCGGCGGGGGTGGCGAAGGCTTTGTAGATGTCGAACAGCGGGCTCTCGTCGGGGGTTTTCGGCTCGCCGGGCTCTTTGAGGTTGGTGATGATTTTGTTCACGGCTTTTTGCAGCTTTTTCTCGCTTTCAAACAGCGGGATGGTGTTGCCGTAGCTTTTGCTCATTTTGCGCCCGTCGAGGCCGACGAGGAGTTCTACGTTGTCGTCCACTTTGGCTTCGGGCAGCACAAACAGTTCTTTGAAGCGGTGGTTGAAACGCTGGGCGATGTCGCGGGTCATTTCCACATGCTGGATTTGGTCGCGGCCTACCGGCACTTCGTGGGCGTTGAACATGAGGATGTCGGCGCTCATGAGTATGGGGTAGCTGTAGAGACCCATTTCCACGCCGTGGTCTTGGTCGGTTTGACCGGCGTCTAGGTTGGCCTGCACGGCGGCTTTGTAGGCATGGGCGCGGTTCATCAGGCCTTTGGCGGTGATGCAGGTGAGTATCCAGTTGAGCTCGGGCACTTCGGGGATGTCGCTTTGGCGGTAAAAGGTGGTGCGCTCGGGATCGAGGCCGCAGGCGAGCCAGGTGGCGGCCACGGCCTGGGTGGAGGCGTGGATGACTTCGGGGTCGTGGCATTTGATGATGCCGTGGTAGTCGGCCAAAAAGAGGAAGGATTCGGCGGAGGGGTCGGCGGCGGCAGCAATGGCGGGGCGGATGGCGCCGACGTAGTTGCCCAAATGCGGGATGCCGGTGGTGGTTACGCCGGTGAGGACTCGTTTTTTCATGGATGGCTTTCTGTTGTTTGGCGGGAATAGGGAGGCGGCGCAGGGGCTGCCTGAAAAATGGCAGATTATAGTGCAAGGGCGGGGAGGCGGGAAAATTTCAGGTAGCCTCTTTATGTGTGGATAAGGGCTACCTGAAAGGTGGAAATTCTGTGTGGGCAATAAGCTGTACCATTTATATATCTGCAAAAAAGCTACCTGAAAGCGTGGGCTTCAACGCAGTTAAAACGCTGCATAGCGAAAGCTTCAGGTAGCCTTTGCTGGCGATATCAGTTATCCAACTCAATCGAAGCTGCCAGGAGCGAGAGGCGGGCCATCACGCCGTACACATACAGGCGGTTGCCGGCGCAGTCGCAGGTTTGGCTGCGGTCGGGCTGGCCGAGGGTTTGCCATTGTTCGAACACGCGCTTGCTGCCGGCGAGGAACTCCGGGTCGTCGCCGCTGCTGTCGGTTTGCGGTACGTTGCTGCTCAATGGCACGAAGCGCATGCCGCTGGCGTTGAGGTTTTCGTCGGCACCGCGCCCTTCGTGCACGCGGAAGAAGCCGCCCACCACGAAGCGGTCGATCATATACACCACCGGCTCGGCCACGGCGCCGTTGAGGGTTTCGTAGGTGTAGATGCCTTCCTGCACAATCACTTCGGTTACGGCCAGGCCTTCTTTCACGGTGGCCATTTTGTTGCGGTTTTTGCGGTTGAGCGCGCGCACTTCGTCGGCGGATTTCACGCTCATCACGCCCATGCCGTAGGTGCCGGCGTCGGCTTTGACGATGACGAAGGGTTTGTCGGAGATGCCTTTTTCATCATATTTAGTCTGGATTTTAGCCAGCACGCGTTCCACGGCCTCGGCCAGGGCATCTTCGCCTTCGCGTTCGTGGAAGTTGAGGCCGGACACTTTTTCGAAATAGGGATTAATATGCCATTGGTCGATACCGATGAGCCCGGCAAATTCAGCGGCCACTTGGTTGTAGGCGGCGAAGTGGGCGGTTTTGCGGCGGGTGGTCCAGCCGCCGTGCAGGGGCGGCAGCACGGTGTGGCGGATGCCTTGCAGGATTTCGGGCACGCCGCCGGAGAGGTCGTTGTTCAACAACACGAGGCAGGGCGAGAAGCCGTCGGCCAGATGCACGCGCTCGCGGGTGCGCAGCAGGGGCTCGAGCAAAATGGTGTGCCCCAGCGCGGTTTTGAATTCGGACGGCTCGGTGATTTCGGGGTTCAGGCTGCCCAGGCGCACGGCAAAGCCGGCCTGTTGCAGGATATTGCTCAGGGCATACACGTTTTCCAAATAGAACGTATTGCGCGTGTGGTTTTCCGGCACAATCAGCACGGATTTGGCCGTTTCGCAGTAGCGTTCTACCGCGTCGGTGGCGGCAGCGGCGGCCAGCGGGCTGAATTGGGTGTTTAGGTTGTTGAAGCCGCCGGGGAAGAGGTTCATATCGATGCTGGCCATTTTGTAGCCGCTGTTGCGGATGTCGACCGAGCCGTAAAACGGCGGCTTGTGCCGTTTCCACTGGCTGCGGAACCAGGCCTCGATTTCGGCTTGCTTTTGCAGGATGAGTGTTTCAAAATCCAGCAGATATTGCGCGTATTGCGGGGAAATAACCGGAATACCCATGCTGAGCTCCTTTCAAAAAAGTGTGTGCAGATGGCGGGCATTATACTCCAAGCCCGTGCCGCTACAGCGAATTTCCCTACATACCATCAGGCTATCCCGTTTTATTCTATGCTCGACAACATCCTTCCTTTCGCCCACCGCCTGCTCGCCCAAGCCACACCTGAAGGCGGCATTGCGGTGGACGCTACCGCCGGCAACGGCCACGACACGCTGTTTTTGGCGCAATGCGTGGGCAGCGGCGGGCGTGTGTATGCCTTCGATATCCAGCCGCAGGCTTTGGCTGCCACGCAGGCGCGTTTGCAGTCGGCCGGAGAAGAAAGGCAAGTGCGCCTGATTTCTGCCAGCCACGCCGATTTGACGCACTATGTAAACGAACCCGTACACAGCATTGTGTTCAACTGCGGCTACCTGCCCGGCGGCAATAAAGCACTCACCACCGAAACCGGCAGCACCCTTTCCGCCCTGGCGCAAGCGGTGCACATACTGCGCCCCGGCGGGCTGTTGGCCGTGGTGCTTTATCCCGGCCACGAGGCGGGTGCGCTCGAAGCCCAAGCCGTATCCGAATGGGCGGCTGCCTTACCGCAGCAGCAGTTTGCCGTGCTGCACTACGGCTTCACCAACCGCCGAAACCGCCCGCCGTATTTGCTGGCGATTGAAAAGCACAATGCCTATACCAACCCAAAGGCTACCTGAAAGAGGCTACCTGAAACCGATGGCTAAAAAGCGCAAACCCGGCACCTCCGCCTTCCCGCCCGCTCTGTTTCCCTATATCCAACAGGCCAGCGACGATACCCTGTGCCGCATCAGCCGCTTCGATTACGGCATGGAGGCCGAACGCCACATTGCCGCACTCAAGCAAATCGTGCGCGAACAAAACGGCTATGTGAGCGCCGGTTTGGGGCAAACCTTCTACCCGGGCGACGTGATCGAACTGGCCGCCTTCGATGCGCAGGATGCCTTCGGCTACACCATCTGCCACCTCATCATGATTCAGAGCGAGCTGGCTGAAACCTGCCGTTTCAGCCTTTCGCCCTACTGGCAACGCTACCGCAACGGCGAACGAGCCGCCCTGCCGCCCACCATGCAGGCGCAGCTCGATGCCGCCTACCAGCTAGCCGACGAACGCGGCTGTATCGACCACGATTGGTAAAGGCTACCTGAAAACTATCGTGGCTTAAAATCGGAATAGGGCAGGGCGGCTAGCTAATACTGCAGCATTTTTATTTAAATTCACGATATCCCACGAACGGGCTATTGGCGGCTACGCAACTTTCAGGTAGCCTGCCGCCCATCACACACTCAATAAAAACATTCGGAGCACCCATGTACCTTATCGTTAAACACAGCCATCTGGTATTTGTTGTGATTACCGTGGTTCTGTTCAACCTGCGCTTTTGGATGCGCACCATCCTGCCGAGCCGCCCCGTGCCCAAAGTGCTGCGTTTTGTGCCGCACATCAACGACACCCTGCTGCTTTTCACCGGCATGATGCTGATGACCATCACCCGCTACGTGCCTTTCGGCAATGCCGATTGGCTGGGCGTGAAACTGATTTTGGTGGTGCTGTATGTGCTGGTGGGCATGTTCTGCCTGAAAAGCCCGCCGCGCTCGGCCAAATGGTGGGTCGGCTACGCCCTGTCTATCGGCTGCCTCTGCACCATCTATTGGCTGGCCACATATAAACCGATGTTTTAACACCGGCCGTTTGGCTGATTGAAAAGGCTACCTGAAAGTTTCAGGTAGCCTTTATTGCAGAAAAGCTTGCACGGTGTGTAGGGTGCGTACCGCAGGCACACACGCCGTTGCCCATTATGCCAAGTTGCCTGTTATTCCAGCCGCGTGCGTTCCGCGCACACCTAAAATCAGAATTTGAAGGCTTTGTACGGGGCTTGGCTTGCTTTGAATGTGCAGGCTGCTTTTGAGCTGTTTTGGAGCTTTGAAAAGCAGCCTGCACTTTTTCAGGTAGCCCGAGGGGTACGTGGGCAGCAATTGCTCACCCCGTGTTGGGATTGGAGGTTTTGCCCGGGCTACGGCTTGCTACGTCGGGATTGTAGGTTTCACGCGGGCTACGGCTTGCTTGCACAAATTATTGTGCCAAATACCCTGTGTCATAATCTAAATCGTTAGTTTCCACAAAGCCATCTAAGAAAATATATATTCCTTCTATATCTACTTGAATTGGTATGTTTATTGCATGGAAATTTACATTAAACGCTTCTGACTCACATCCAAGTTCCATTAATTTGGTTAATATATTACCTTTAAATTTCTAATTTTCATTAAAGAAAACAATCCGCAACGTACTATTTTTACTATTAATTATAGTTTTATCATATAATAAGTAATTTTCTTCCTTTTGTATTACACTAACAATATCACCCAAAGATATTTCTTTGCTATAAAAAGGAATATTGTTTATTTTAAAATAGCCTTCTTTAGTTGCTTCTGCCCAAATGCTTTCCATAGATACTGGAGGATAACCATCAATTACTTCTAGATTAAAAAAAACCTTTTTCATTTTAATTACCTTAAAATTAGTTCATAGAAAATTCTACACTCTTCATAATTTTCATTTATTACTCTTTTAAAGAGTACATAATCTACATGAAACTTGCCCATTCTCTACTGTACTAGATCCACCGTTTGATTTGGCAATTATATGATCTACATGAGCTTCATTATCCGTCTGGCTTACACCTTTTTCATGTCGCTTAGGCTCAATAGTCTCTACACCGCATCTACCACATATCATTTTTCCGTCATTATCTGTTTTATTTTGCTCTCTAACCGCTTTTTTCCCTGCAGCAGTAAAATCTTTTCCCTTTCTTGTACCTTTTTTCTTCAAATGTCTTTTATAACTTTCAACGTGCTCCAACCCTAGAGGATCTATCCAAGATTGTGCATTAAATGCAAAATGATAGAAATTTTCTCCTCCAAATAATCTTATAGGATCTTGATTAATAAATCTTCCAGCAGGGCGTAGGTTGGGTTGGTAAACCCAACATTCCATAATTTGTTGGGTTACGCCTGCGGCTGATCCAAGCTACTCACTACTATTAAACTCTATTCTAATAATTGATCCATATAAATTAATTGCCTCCATTTCACGGAATCCCCTCTTCCATATATAACGGAAACCAGCCTGAATAAATCCCGGTTGGGCAAACTCGCTGGATTTATAATCATAATCTAGTATGACCCCGTCGGTTAGAGGTTCTGAATTTAACCTTTCTTTGGTTTTATCTATAATAATAGGCCTAGGCAAGAATGATGGGAAATTATTATCTATAAACATAGATTTCGGTTTTACATTTTGCTCATATTCCGTATAATAATTAGTTAATATTGGATAGATTGTAAAGTTATCTATTTTATTTACCCATATTCCCAATCTAGAACTAGAAGGATAAGCATCTCCTCCCTTAAGGACTGGAATATCCCAAATTTTCTGCAGCTCTTCTAAATCCATCGCATAGAGGCAATTGTCTCTTAATGCGGTATAGTACATCTGTTGGATTAAATCATCTTGATCGGTTGCTCGGTGCAATTGCTTACGGCAGCGTTCTATTGCTATAGAATCCGCTCTTGCTGCTTTACGATCAGAACCTTGAGAACCGAATTGCTTGTTACTCATTACCTGATCCGGATTATTTTTTATATCATCCCGGGTATCACATCCTATCAATAATAGTATTACTATACTCAATATTGATTTAGCTAAATTAGCTTGTAAGTTTAGTTTTTTCATATTTCACCATTTATTTATAAGCTATATCAAATATTCTTTATTTGCCTAACTAAAACTATAGCAAGCGTAGATTGGGTTGCTAAATCAAACAAAGCCGCTAAACTAAATGATACGTTGGGGCATGAACCAACCTACGCTTGTTGTGTGGCTACCTGAAAAATTTGGCTTGACGGTGCCGGGCAGCCTGTATGGTACAGCCCATTTTGTTTTTCAGGTAGCCTGTTCCTATGGATTTGGGCTACCTGAAAAAAGCTGGCTGAAGTTTTGGTTTGTCGGGAACTTGGCGGCAGCTGTGTTTACTGCGTTGGAGCTTCGCTTTCAGGTAGCCTATAATCCGCGCCGTTGCCGCTTCTTAAACACATCCATCATGAGTCACACCGAATCCCCATCCGAAACCCAAGCCGAAACCTGTTTCCACTGCGGCCTGCCCGTGCCGCGCGGTTTGGATTTGCCGATTGAATTTGAAGGCGCGCGCCATCCGGCCTGTTGCGCGGGCTGCCAGGCGGTGGCGCAGAGCATTATTGCTGCCGGGCTGGGCAGCTACTACCACCGTCGCACGGCGGAGGCGGAGCAGGCGGTGTTGCCGCCGCCGGAAGTGTTGGAACAGCTGAAGCTGTACGACCTGCCGGACGTGCAGGCGGAATTTGTGGAAGTGAAGGCGGAAAACGAGCGCGAGGCGGTGCTGATGCTGGGCGGGGTAACCTGTGCGGCCTGCGTGTGGCTGATTGAGCAGCAGCTTCTGCGGCTCCCCGGCGTATTGCGTGCGGAAATCAACTACAGCACGCTGCGCGCGCGGGTGGCGTGGGACTGCTCGCAGGTGGCGCTCTCAGACATTTTGCTGCGGGTGCGCCAGAGCGGCTACGAGGCTTCGCCTTATGACGCACAGCGGATGGAAACGCAGGCGGCGGCAGAGCGCAAGCAGGCACTCACGCGCTTGTGGGTGGCCGGGCTGGCGATGATGCAGGTGATGATGTATGTGGTGCCCACTTATCTGCATGCGGGCGAAATCGAGCCGCGTTTTTTGTGGATGCTGCATTGGGCGAGCATGATTCTCACGCTGCCGGTGTTGCTGTATTCGGCGGTGCCGTTTTTCAAAGGGGCGTGGCGCGATTGGAAAAACCGCCGCGCGGGCATGGATACGCCGGTGGCGATTTCGATTGCGGCGGCGTTTTCAGGTAGCCTTTGGGCGCTGTTTCAGGGGCGGGAAGAGGGAATTTATTTCGATTCGGTGTCGATGTTTGTGTTCCTGCTGTTGGGCGGGCGCTATTTGGAACAGCTGGCGCGGCGCAAGGCGGGTGATGCGGCCGAGCGGCTGGTGAAGCTGGTGCCGGCGTTTTGCCACCGGCTGCCGGATTATCCGGATACGGCGCAGGTGGAAGAAGCTGTGGTGGCGCGGCTGTCGGGTGGCGAAGTGCTGCTGGTGAAGCCGGGCGAGGTGCTGCCGGCCGACGGAGTGGTGCTGGAAGGCGAGAGCGAGGCGAACGAAGCCATGCTCAGCGGCGAGAGCCTGCCCGTGCCGAAAGCGGCGGGCGATGCGGTAACCGCCGGCACGCTCAATGGCGGCAGCCCGCTGATTATCCGCGTGGAGCAGGCGGGCAGCCAAACGCGGCTGTCGCATATTGTGCGCCTGCTGGATCGGGCGTTGGCGGAAAAACCGCGTATGGTGGAGCTGGCCGACCGCTATGCGGCTTGGTTTGTGGGCGCGCTCTTGCTGCTGGGCGTGCTGGTGTTTGCCGGCTGGGCTTGGTATGCCGATGTGCAAACCGCGCTGTGGATTACCGTGTCGCTCTTGGTGGCCACCTGCCCGTGCGCCTTGTCGCTGGCCACGCCTGCCGCGCTGGCGGCTTCCACCGGCCACTTGGCGGGCGAGGGCGTGCTCATCAGCCGCGGGCACAGTTTGGAAACCTTGGCGCGAATCGACACCGTGGTGCTGGATAAAACCGGCACGCTTACCACCGGCCAGTTGGCCGTATGCGCCGTGCACACCGCCGAAGGCATCAGCCAAGATTTGGCCGTGGCGCTGGCGCAACTTCTCGAGCGGCAGAGCGAGCACCCCGCCGCCCGCGCGATTGCCAACCTGCCACCCGCCAATTTGGCATTGGAAGCGGAAAACTATTTAAACCGCGCTGGGCACGGCATCAGCGCGCAGGTTTGGCATGAAGGGCGGCTGGAACAATGGCGCATCGGTCGTTTGGATTACGTGGCCGAACTCTCGGGTAGGCTACCTGAAAGTTTGCAGGCCGAGCATGCGGGCGGCGCGGTGTATTTGGGCAGCGCGGCCGGCTTTGCCGCCGTGTTCCTGCTGCAAGACCAAGCCAAACCCGAAGTGCCGGCCATGCTGGCCGAATGGAAACGCCAGGGCTTGAGCCTGCACCTGCTCAGCGGCGACAGGCAGGCCGCAGCCGATGCTGTGGCCGCCGCTTTGCCGCTGGATGCGGTGCGCGCCGAAGCCACGCCGGAAGACAAGCTGGCCTATGTGCAGGATTTGCAGGCGCAAGGGCATAAAGTGTTGATGGTGGGCGACGGCATCAACGATGCGCCCGTGCTGGCACAGGCTGATGTGTCGGTGGCCGTGGCCGAAGGCGCAGATGTGGCGCGCGAAGGGGCGGATGTGTTGCTGCTCAACGGCAATATGCGCACGCTGCCCTACCTCACCACCCAAGCCAAACGCACCGCGTGGATTGTGCGCGAAAACCTGTGGTGGGCGGCAGGCTACAACCTGATTATGGTGCCGCTGGCAGCAGCGGGCTGCGTAACGCCGTGGGTGGCGGCGCTGGGCATGAGCCTGAGCTCGCTCCTGGTTTCCGCCAATGCCTTGCGCCTGCTGCGGCGGGCGAAATAGGGGAAGGCTACCTGAAAATAGGTGTGGCAGGGCGGCTAGGATAGAATGCTGAGTAAATCAGCAGTTCGCTGTTTTGCCTGGTTGCTAATTCAGTATGACTAAAAATAAAGGAGAAACGCCATGGACATTAAACGGCTGAAATACTTCTGCACCGTGGTGGAATGCGGCAGCTTCACCAAGGCGGCGGAAATGCTGCATATTTCCCAGCCGCCGTTGAGCAAGCGGGTGCAGGAGCTGGAGCAGGAAATCGGTACGCCGCTGCTGTTTCGCGACGGCGGGCGCATTCGGCCCACACCCACCGGTTTTTTCCTTTATGAGCGGGCGCTGGAGATTTTGGTGGGCATTGGCAATATTGAGCGCGATACGCTGATTTTTGCCCAACAGCAGCAGCATGTGTTGCGCATCGGGCTAACCCATCTGTATCAAAAATACTTCACGCCGCTGATTATGGCCATCCATAGCCAATATGCCGATACGGAAATTAATGTGTTGGTATCGGATTCCAGCCATTTGGAAACATTGCTGAATAATCAGCTGATAGATGTTGCGCTTATTCAGCAGCCGAAACGCTTGGAGCGCTACCGCTATGTTGCGCTGCCGGCGGTGCATATGGCGGCGGTAGTACACCGCAGCCTGCTGCCGGACGGGGTGCCCGACACGATGACGCTGAAACAGCTAGGCGGGCTGCCGCTGATTCTGTTACGCCGCAGCAGCGGGGTGGGCACGTTTGAGCAGCTGATGGACCAGCTGCACAAGAGCGGCACTACGCCGCAGGTGATTATGCACGTGTCGCAGCCGAGCGTGATTGTGGATTGGATTGAGTCGGGCATTGAGGCAGCGGCGCTGCTGCCGGAATCGGAAGTGTGCCCTTCGCAGCTGCGCAACAGCGTGTTGGTGCGGGTGTCGCCCGATCCGCAGGTGTTTTTCCCGGCATTGGTGAAGCTGACGACAACACCGGAAATCCGCGGGCTGGAGGAAGTGATGGCCAACGGCTATCCGTTTGTGGCGCCGAAGTGCCGCTGAGAATTGGCCTCAAACAGTTTCAGGTAGCCTTTTGGTGGGGATATATCCGCTGAAAGGCTACCTGAAAATATTTGGCTGGTTGAGGATTGGGTTAGCTGTTTTTTTCATCGCGCCGCCAATGGGTTTTATGAGCGAAGACGGGGCGGTTGCTGGTGTATTTGATGTATTCAAGCTGGAGCTGCCAAATATCGCTGGGAAAAACTTTGGCGATGGGGTGGGCTTGGGCGTAGAGATCGAGTGCGGCGCGGCGTTCGGCAGGGTGGGCAATGCATTCGGCGCGGGCGGCAAATTGGATGCCGCAGATATCGCGGATGCGTGCGGGCTGGCCGGCAATGGTGCCGGCAATATGTGGGTTGTGCAGCATCAGGCGGCCGTGTTGGGTGTTTTTGCCGGTGAGCACGATGAGGCGGGCGGCAGCGGGATCGAATACGTAGAAGCAGCTGGCACTCCACAGCTCGCCTTCGTGGCAGGCGGCCAGGCTGACAACGTGGTGTTCGGTGAGGAAGGCGTGGATATTGGCGGGCAGGGGCGGCATGGTGTTGCTCGATTGGTAGGTAAGGCTGGCTGAAGGTGAGGCTTCTGCGAAACTAAAAGGTGGTGCCGGCAGGGAAACAGACGGAACTGTTTACAGTACGGCGAATGGTATCAGGCGGCAGGGCTGCGGTATATGAGGCTACCTGAAAATAATCATGTGTTCGGCCCGCCAACGGAAACGGCGTGGCAGGTTTCAGGTAGCCTGCCGCGCCGTTTTGTTTCGCTAGGAGTTTGACGTTGGATTGCAAAAACCGGATTTAGCTAAGCCTCTTGATGGAGGCGGCTAGTGTGCGGCGATATAGGTTGCCCACAAATAGGAGATGGGCATAATCAGCAGCAGCGAGGGCAGTATATTGGCCACGGGGAAGGATTTCATACCGGTGATGCGGAAGCCGGTGGCCAGCATGATCAACCCGCCGGCGGCAGCGAAGTCGGCACGCATTTCGGGCGTGGTGAGCGGCACGATGAGGGTGGCGAGGAAGAACAGCGAAAGTTGGATGGCCAGCTGCGGCACGGCAATGGCGGATACGGTGTAGCCCAGTGTGATGGCGAAGATGCCGGCGGTAAAGAAATCCAAAATAGTTTTGATATAGAGGATGGAGGGGTCGCCGGTCATGCCTTCGTGCATGGAGCCGAACACACCGGTGCCGCTGGCGCAGAACAGGACGACGATGGCAACGTATTTGTCGAGGAATTCTTCCTGGCTGATGCCTTCTTTGGGCGGAAAGATTTTGTCGATCAGCCCGCGTGCGCTACCGGCGGCTTTGCCGATGCCTTTTTCCAGGTAGCACAATTCACCAATCACGAGGCCGAGCACGGCGGCCAGCACCACGGCGGCATAGTATTTCACACCGGGGATGCTCATCACGCCCAGGCCGATGGAAGTCAGGCCGAATAGCGGATTGAGGCTGGTGCGCACGCGTTCGGGCAATTTTGCGCCCATCCATGCGCCGAGTAGGCCGCCGAGCACGACGGCGCTGCCGTTAACAAAAGGACCGATTGGCATAGTCATGATGTATCTCCTTGGTGGGTTGCAGGCCATTTTTAGGTAAAGCTCGCCCCAGCCTGGCGCCGGCAGGATGCCATTGGCTTGCTTGGGAAACGGGAAATGCTGATGGCCTTGCGGGTGGGATTGGGTTTTAGCTGGCCTTCAATATGGTTTGGGCTACCTGAAAGCTTTATTTATCTTCCTTGCCGCCGCTCCAGCGCGGCAGGTGTTTCACCGAAATGCCGAACAAATCCAGCGCACGGCCCACGCTGTGGGTAAGGATGTCGTCCACAGTTTGCGGGCGGTGGTAGAGCGCGGGCACAGGCGGGAAGATGATGCCGCCCATTTCGGTTACGCGGCGCATATTGTCGATATGCGCGAGGTTCAGCGGTGTTTCGCGCGCCATCAGCACCAGCCTGCGGCGGTCTTTGAGCACCACGTCGGCCGCACGGGTGAGCAGGTTATCGCTCAGGCCGTGGGCAATGGCGGCCAGGGAACGCATCGAGCAGGGGGCAACGAGCATGCCGAGGGTTTGGAACGAGCCGCTGGAAATGGATGCGCCCAAATCCTGAATCGGATGGACTACGTCGGCCATGGCCAACACTTCTTCGCGGCTGTAGGGCGTTTCCAGCGAGCGGGTCATTTCCGCGCCTTTGGAGATAACAAGGTGTACTTCCAAGTCTTCCACGGCTTGCAAAAGCTGCAAGGCTTTATAGCCGTATTGGAAGCCGCTGGCACCGCTGATGCCGAGGATGATGCGTTGTTTGCCCATGATTGCTCCTTGAGTGGATGGTGCGGGATGCGCTTTGGTTTTCAGGTAGCCTCTACGGCTTGGCCGTATAAGGCTGAGTGAGGCTACCTGAAACCGTTTTGCCTATGCTTCAAAGTCAGGCAGGAAGCGTTTTACGTCTACTTCCATAAACTTGCAGCGTTGGAAGTGCTCTTTCAGGTGCAGCGGCACGGTGCAATCGAAGATTGTTTTACACGATGTGCCTTCCTGAATCAGACGGTTGCTGAACGCCGGCGATTGTGATGGGTCGAGCGGATGGCAGCGCACGCCGGGGATGAAGATGGTGTCGTTATCGCCCTGGTAGCGCGTTTGCATAGCCCACAAAACATCGTCGGTATCGAAAATGTCCACGTCTTCGTCCACCAGGATTACGTGTTTCAATTCGGGGAACGCGGAGAAGGCGAGCAGGGCGGCTTGGCGTTGGCGGCCTTCGTCGGCCGGCGTGATTTTCTTAAACTGCATCACAGCCAAAAGTTTTCCGCCGCCGGAAGAGTGGGCAAACACGTTTTGCAGGCGGCCGGGCATGGCGCGTTCAACCATATCCAGAATGCTGGCTTCGGTGGGGATGCCGGCCATGTTTACGTGCTCTTCGCCCGGGCCCATGGTGGTGCGCAGAATCGGGTTTTTGCGGTGGGTAACCGCTTTCACTTTGATTACGGGCAGGGCGGGCTTGGCGTCGCCGGTGTAGCCGGGGAATTCTGGCATGGCCTTGCCGGTGTTGCTGTTTTGATCTTCGCGCACGCGCACATCGGGCAGCAGTTCGCCTTCAATCACCACTTCGGCATGGGCGATGGCGCGTTCGTTGATGGTGAGGCATTTGGCCATTTCCACTCCGTGGCCGCGCAGCGCGCCGGCAATGCTCAGTTCGTCGAAGCCCAGCGGCGTGGTGGGCGGCTCGAAGCAGGCGGCGATTTCAATGGCGGGATCCACGCCGATGCTAATGGAAATCGGCAGCGGTTTGCCGGCGGCTTCGGCTTTTTGGCGGAAGGCGTCGATGTGGCGGCCGGGGGTAAGCCACATGGAAAGCTCGTCTTTGCTCTGCACGCACAGGCGGTGGATGGTGATGTCGGATTTGCCGGTTTCTGGATCGGAGGCATAGCACAAACCCATCGTGAAATAAGGGCCGGCGTCTTCCACGGTGTTGGTGGGTGCGGGCAGCAGGGTGCGCAGGTCGAAATCGGGATCGCTGGCTAGGTGCACCACTTCCTGACATTGCGGTTGTTGCCCTTCGCCGAGCAGCACCGGCGGAATGGGATTTTGTACGGAGTCTTTGAGCAGGAAGCCCAGGCGTTCGGGAGCACAATTGAGAAGCTGGCCAACACGTTTGCGCGAGCCAACCAAGCCGATGGCTACCTGAATGCCGGGATAGCCTTTTACTTTGTTAAACAGCATGGCCGGGCCGTTTTTACGGGTGGGGCGCTGGCAGGTGCCGCCGGCACCAACGTAGCGGTATACGCCGGAGAGCTCGGCAATCGGATCAACTTCCACATCGGTGGACACCAATTCGCCGGGCAGGGTTTTTAAAAGCTCGAGGGCGGAGCGCAGGTCGTGAACGGGGGATTTTTGCGGGTTCGGCATTTTCTACACCTCTCTGTTGCGTTGGGGGAAAAGTTTTGAATGCCGTTGCAGTATAGGCGGCGGGTAGCCAATAGAAAAATACCGTTTTATTTGATGGGGGATACCAAAAAGATATGGGGAGAAAAGGGGTACAGGAGTTTCAGACTGCCTTGGATTCGGATTTCAAGTGCACCACTTGGGTAATGCCCTAATGTATGTCCGGGCAGTGTCTTCGGTCTTTAAGTTCTTTAATTTGCAGATGATGGTGTAAGGCATGGCCTATTCACAGCGTATTATGAGAATGGTGTGATTGCTTCAGAAGGTATGTATACAAATGGGTTAGAAGATGGCCTTTGGATTGACTATTACGATAATGGACAATTAGCAGCCAAAGGATACTATAAAAATGGAGAACAGCTAGATGGTTGGGAGTATTGGGATAAACAAGCGTAGTGTGGGCAGAATATCCGTAGGGTGAGCACTCGTTGTTATCGCGGACAATCTTGCCTGTATCGAAGTGCCTTTTCAGGTAGCCCGCCAGCCTGCAGCTTGGGCCGCACGGCCTGTTTTTTAAAACAGCACCACTTCCAGCGATACGCTGTGGTCAAACGGTTTGCCGGCAAACAGGCGGCGGTCGCCTTTGGGGCAGTAGGCGAAGTTCAGCGTGTGCTGGGTGTAGTAGCGGTAGTCGCTATAAAAACGCGCGTGCCGGCCATTGAGGCGCAGTTGGGCGGTTTGGCCGGGCAAGAGGGTAAACAGGCTGCGCTTGCGGCGCGGGGGCTCGCCGTAGAAGCCGTTGTCGTCCAGCCGGATTTGCAGGGCTTGGCTTTCTTGGCAAAAATGCAGGCTTTGGAAGAGTTCGGGCAGGCTGGCGAAGGTTTGAAACCGGCTCTCTTCGGGCTCGAAACGGCCGCTGTGCCGAGGATGTTCGGTGTAGGCCTGGGTGTGGACGGCGAAACCGGATGTGTCCAGCCAGGTATCGGGCAGGGGCAGCACGCGCGGCAGGCTGTTGCGGCGGGCGGCGTGTTCGGCGGGGCGGCTTTCGGGCGTGTGCCATTTCACGGAGATGATTTGGAGGGTGAGCATGGTGCGGGCGGGATGGGTTGCGGGCTTCGGATTGTGCCACAGTTTGGCGGACAGGGCTCGGGCTACCTGAAAATCCTGATTCAAGCAAACGAAAACGCACCCTTTGCCGCAAATGTGCGTTTCGGTATATTGCCGCTGTGTTATTCGAAATATTTTCAGGTAGCCTTGGCTACCGGATTGAACTCAATTCACATAGTAAGGAACGTTATGAAAAAACACTTGCTCGCCATCCTATTGGCGCTGGCCGCGCCCACCGCCTTGGCCGCGCCCTATCCGCCGCTGAACCCGCAAAGTTTGGTGAGCGGCAGCCCGGAACATCCGCCGATTAATGTGAACATGCCTGCCGTGCAGCGTGCGTTCGATAATTTGGCTGCACATGCGGCGGAATATCCGGTGCAGTTCGACAACGATGCTGACCGCCGCCGCGCCATCGCCGATTTGCAGCCTTTGGGCGTGCTGCTCGACAGCCTCGTGCAAAACAACACGCCGCGTGCCGGTGCTGCGCCCAGCCAAGGGTATTTGGCGCTCCTGCAAATGCGCGCCCGCCTCAACTGGATGGGGCACAACCTAGACCAAGCGGGCTATGCCGAACGCGCCGAAGCCGACTACGCCCGCCTGCTTGCCCTCGCTCCAGCCGCCGCCAAACCCGCCGTGCAGGGCGAATTCGGCAACTTCCTCGCTTCCAGCGCCCGCATGGAACGCGCCATCCCCATCCTGCGCGCGGCCTACCAAGCCGGTCATCAAGAAAGCGGCCGGGATTTGGCCACTGCCCTGTTAACGCAAAACAAACGCAGCGAAGCTCTGTCGCTGCTGCGCGAATATGTGCGCAACTTCCCGCAAGACCAAAAAGGCCGGGCCATCCTCAATGCGGTGGAACAGGGCCGGGTGGAAACGCGCACGGTGTATCCGAGCCGTTTGCAGCGCATGCCTAAGCGACATCGGCATTAAAGTTGCATGCCAAACAGGCTACCTGAAAATCTTCAGGTAGCCTGTTTGGCGAGAAGGGCATAGAATTTTGCCCACCCCAACCTAGGAGAACACCATGCCGTAGAATCCCCCGAAAATCTACACCGCCGCCCAGATGCGCGAGCGCGAACAGGCTGCCGTGGCGGCCGGCACCAGCTTTTTGCAGCTGATGGAAAACGCCGGGCAGGCCGCCGCTGCCAATTTGCTGCGCCGCCTGCCCGAGCCCGGCCGCGCCCTCTTGGTGTGCGGCAAGGGCAATAACGGCGGCGACGCGCTGGTGGTTGCCCGCGTGTTGCATCAGCACGGCTGGCAGGCCGATATTATGCTGCTCTTGGGCGCGGCACTGTCGGATTTGGCCGAAACCAACCGCCAACGCCTCCACGGCTTGGATGGTATCCGCCTCCTGCCGGTTGAGGCATTGCCTGCCGCGCTGGAGCAAGGCTACGGCCTGATTATCGACGGCATTTTCGGCACCGGTTTTTCAGGTAGCCTGCCGCCCGAGGCCGCCGAATGCTGCCGCCTGCTCAACCGCGCTGCCGGCTACAAGGTGGCGCTCGATATCCCCACCGGCCTCAACGGCGACACCGGGGAAGCCGCCGCCGACACCTTCCGCGCCAACCTCACCTACGCTTTCGCCGCCCTCAAACCCGCCCACGCCAGCCCCGCCGCGCAGCAGTGGTGCGGAGAGATTGTGTGTTTGGATATCGGGATCGATTAGGCGGACGGCTGGCTACAGTTGAAGCACAACACTTCCCACAGTGTTGGCCGCCTTGCCATGTATGTGTGCTGACCGCTGTTTGCTGTGTGGTATGAAAAATTTACTTCAGCTATAGCAAAGGCTACCTGAAACAGAGTGTAGGTTTCAGGTAGCCTTTGATGTGTCGTCGGCAATCATGCCGGCTTGCGGTTTATTGTTTTCTGCCTATGGCTAGGGTTGTAATTTCTTCCACTGCGCTGGCTCGCTTCGCCGTATTACTTGCACTGTTTGCCGCCTGCCGCTTGGTATGAAGAAATAATGATTTCAGCCATAGCTCTCTTCCATGGTGGAAGGGGATGATTTTCAGGTAGCCTGCCGGAATGCAAGCTACCTGAAAAATAGGCGGATGCTTGGCCTGTTTAGGGTTTGCGGTAGATCAGGCGGATGGTGTCGCCTTCTTGTTTGGCTTCGGGAAGCTGGAGCAGCTTGGCGATGATTTGCCGGGTGTCTTCTTCGCTGTAGCTGCGGTTAGACCAGTCGGCGAAGGTGCGGCCGGCGGCTTGGATGAAGCCTTGGTGGATGCGGATGTCGGCACGGTATTGCAGGTTTTGCACCAGAGTTTTTGGCCGGATGTTTTCGATATTGCCGTATTGGCCTGGGGGCAGGGTGAGCTCGGCATCGG
>CAUPYH010000033.1:0-18134 GCA_963515595.1 uncultured Eikenella sp.
AGGCGGCGAAGGCAAACGCGTCCCCCTGCGCCTGCACTACGCCAACGATAAAGCCAGCGGCGAGCTCATTCCCGATAGCCGCTGGCAGCCCTGCCTGACCACTGAACTCTTGGAAGAACTGGTGTCGCTCCTGGGCGAGCGGCAGGTGGGCGTGAATTGGTAAGGGCTACCTGAAAAGGATGGCTGGAGAGATTTCAGGTAGCCTTTGGGGCTACCTGAAAATATCTCGGCTTTGTTGGTTGGGTTGGCCACAGTCGTAACCCGAAAAGCAGCCTGATTGGCAAATAATCCATGATGGTTTGGAAGAATTTCAGGTAGCCTGCCGTGGTATGCAAAGGCTACCTGAAATTCTTTATTCCGTTTCACTATCCAAGCCGCTGCCGGACAAAATAAACCGGTTCAATTCTTCCGATTGCGCCTGCCAGCCGTTCGGCACGGAGAGGCGGCAATGGGTTTGCAGGTTGGAGGCGGCGAGGCAGCCATGTTGTTCGTGCACCCACAGCGGCCATAGGGCGCGCATGAAGGGGGGCACTTTTTTTTCCTGTAGCAGGCGGCTGATTTTTTTGCGGCCGTGCGGCATGGGCAGGGTATCGCTAGGTTGCGGGGTGCGCCAGATGCCGCTGTTGGGCTGAATCAGGTTTTCAGGTAGCCCGTGGGCGGCAGGTTGCCACACGGGTTGGGCAAGCAGTTTACCGGTGGTCCACTCGGCGGGAACGGGAAATAGGCAGCCGGTGTAGAGGATGGCGCGGCCGTGCGGCAGCGGCCATTGGGCTTGTTGCACGGCGGGGTTGGCGAGGGTGGCGGCAAATTGGCGTACGCTGTCGGCGCGGGGGCTGCCGAGGCGGTGGTTACGGGCGAATAGGTGCAGCTGATGGGTTTGCCGCAAGGGGGGAAGCTGCCGCCAATGGGCTACCTGAAAATGGCCGGCGGCGTCATACAGGCTGTTGTGTTCGGTTTGGCCGTAGTCTTCCAACAGCGCCAAGTCGTGTTGCAGGCGGCCGATGGTGGCGAGCAGTTGGCGGGTGAGGTGTGGCACGCGCTCTTGCCACGGGGGCAGGGCTTCGCGGCGCAGCCAGTTGCGCAGCAGGGCGGTGTCGGCGTTGCTGCTGTCTTCCACCCATGCCAGCTTGTGCGTTTGGGCGTAGGCGAGCAGTTCGGCGCGGGGAATGGCTAAGAGGGGGCGCCACAGGCTGATGCGTTCGTTCAGCGCGCGCAGGGCGGGCATGGCGGAAAGCGCGCGCAGCCCGCCGCCGCGCAGGGCGGCCAGCAGCAGGGTTTCGGCCTGGTCGTCGGCATGATGGGCGAGGGCGACGGCATCGGCGCGGCTTTGGGCGAAACAGCGGTAGCGTTCGGCACGGGCGGCAGCTTCCAGCCCGAGCTTGCCGCATTGAACCTGTACGCGCTCTATGCGCAGCGGCACCTGCCATCGGGCGCAGCATTCGCGGCAGAATTCCGCCCATTGGTCGGCGGGGGCATCGAGGCCGTGGTGGACGTGCACCGCGCTCAATTCCAGTGGCAATTCGTTGCGCAGGCTGCATAGCAGGTGCAGCAAAACCACGGAATCGAGCCCGCCGCTGAAACCGGCTTCCACGGCAAAACGGCCGGCGTTTGGCGCCGGCCATTGTTGGGCAAGGTGTTGCCGCAGGGGGTTATTTGTCGGTGAATTTTCCATAGGCCATGATGCGGTCGAAACGTTTGGCCAGCAGCTGCTCCACCGGCTGGTGTTCCAAATCGGCCAGTTGCTGGCGGATGGTTTTGCGCACGTTGTTCATCACGGTTTCGTAATCGCGGTGGGCGCCGCCCAAGGGCTCGGCGATGATTTGGTCGATCAGCTCGAGGCTCTTCAGGCGCTTGGCCGTGATGCCGAGGGCTTGTGCGGCATCGGCGGCTTTTTCGGCGGTTTTCCACAAAATGGAAGCGCAGCCTTCGGGCGAAATCACGGAATAGGTGGCGTATTGCAGCATGTTCACGGCATCGCCAACGGCAATGGCCAGCGCGCCGCCGGAGCCGCCTTCGCCGATGACGGTGCAGATAACCGGCACGCGCAGTTTGGTCAGTTCGTACAGGTTTTTGCCGATGGCTTCGGACTGGTTGCGTTCTTCCGCACCGATGCCGGGATAGGCGCCGGGGGTGTCGATGAAGGTGAGCACGGGCAGACCGAATTTCTCCCCCATCTTCATCAGGCGCAGGGCTTTGCGGTAGCCTTCGGGACGGGGCATGCCGAAATTGCGGCGGATTTTGGCCTTGGTGTCGCGGCCTTTCTGATGACCGATGACCACCACGCTCCGGCCTTCAAACTTGGCCAGCCCGCCCACGATGGCGTAGTCGTCGGCATAGTGGCGGTCGCCGTGCAGCTCTTCAAAATCGGTGCACAGCGCTTCGATGTAGTCGAGGGTGTAGGGGCGCTGCGGATGGCGCGAAACCTGCATAATCTGCGCGGGAGTGAGCTTGGCAAAAATGTTTTTGGTGAGCTCGTTGCTTTTCTTTTGCAGGCGTTCGATTTCTTCGGAAATATCCAATACCGAGTCATTTTGCACGAAGCGCAGCTCTTCTATTTTCTGCACCAGTTCGGCAATGGGCTGTTCGAAATCGAGAAAAATCTGTTTCATGTGTCTGTTTCCTTGTTGCGGCTGCACCGATTGACAGATGCAGCCCAAGCTAAGCACGCTTAGGGAGGCTAAAACACTTTATTTCCTACGGCATGGGTTCTGCTGTGCAGAAAAAGTGTGCTTTATCTATAGCTGTAGCGCGGAGACGGTTTCTTAACATTACTTTGCGGTCTGAACCGCTGCAATGATACGCTAAGATACGCAGTTTGTGCAGCTGTTGCTGCTGATTTTTCGTGGGTCAGGTTGGTTTCAGGTAGCCTTTAAAGTAGCTAACTGTTTTGTTGTATTGGGGCTTTTGCTAATTTTTGTTATGTTTATAAATGGAGGCAGCTGGTTTTAGTGGTGCAGCAACTCGGCTTTCTTCGGAAACCTGGTTTTTATTTCTAAGCCGTGCTTTCAGGTAGCCTGTTGGTGGATGTTGCGAATAGGGCAGCTGCTAAATAATGCTACAGGCTACCTGAAAACCGTTGGATGGGATTTTCAGGTAGCCTGATTGGGCGGAACTATTTGTTATCGTTACTGCCTCGGCGGGAGAATTGAATGCCGAGCTGTTTGAGCTTGCGGTACAGGTGGGTGCGCTCAAGGCCGACTTTCTGCGCCACTTTGCTCATGTTGTGCCCTTCTTGGGCAATGTGGTATTCGAAATAGCGGCGCTCCAAATCTTCGCGTAATTCGCGCAAGGGCAGGTCGAAGTTGAAGCCGCCCACCAGTTCGGAGGGTTGGTTGAGCGTGAATTGGCTGAGCACGGCCTGCACGTTTTCCAAACCGATTTCTTTGCTCTCGGCGGTGAGTACGATGCTTTTCACCACGCTGCGCAGTTGCTCGAAGTTGCCCGGCCAGTCGTATTGGCGTAGGGCATTCAAGGCGGCAGTGTTGAATTTAACGGCGGTTTTGCGGCTCTCGGAAAACTCTTGAATCAGCTGCTCTACCAAGAAAACAATGTCTTCCGGCTGGTTGCGCAAGGGCGGGATGCTGACCATGATGGCCGAAAGATTGTTGAGCAGTCGGCTGTCGTAGTCTGGGCTGGTGATCAGCTCTTGCACCGGCTGGCTGCAGGCGCAGATGATGCGCACGTTGTAGCGGTCGGCCTTGCCCAAGAGGAAGAGGATGCCTTGCTGGATGCTTTTGCCATATTGGGCAATGTCGCCCAGATAGAGCACGCCGTTACTGGCTTTTTGCAGCAATTCGATGGGGCTGCTGCTGATTTGTTCGATTTTGCCGGGTTCCACCCAGGGGGCGTTGCCGGTTTGGAAGTAGTGCGCCACCAGTTCGAACGGTGAACCGGGCTCGCCGGAGAGCAGTACTGGGGCTTGGGTGCGGGCGGCGCGTTCGAGCTGCTGGTTGAGCTGCTTCACAGCTTCGCTGGTGCCGAGTTTGTCCAGCGACATGGTGGAGGAGGCCTGCATGGCGCTGTGTTTAAAGGCGCGTTCCACGGCGGCCAGGAGCTTTTGCAGGGCGATGGGTTTTTCCAAGAAATCCAGCGCGCCGATTTTGGTGGCTTCCACCGCGGTGTCGATGCTGGCGTGGCCGCTCATCATCACCACGGGCATGTTGAGCTGGCCGGATTTGGCCCACTCTTTGAGCAGGGTAATGCCGTCGCAATCGGGCATCCAAATGTCCAGCAACACCATGGCGGGGCGGGTTTGGTTTCGAAGTTGGCGGGCTTCTTCGGCATTTTCGGCCAAAGTAACCGAATAGCCTTCGTCTTGCAGGATTTCCGACAGCAAATCGCGGATGCCCACTTCATCATCTACAATCAAAATATCACTGCTGCGCATCGTTTTCCATCAGTAGGGGTAAAGTAATTTTCACACAAGCCCCGCCTTCCGGGCGGTTGGCCAGCGATATGCGGCCTTTGTGCTCTTCAATGATTTTTTTCACCACCGGCAAGCCCAAACCGGTGCCGCCGGGTTTGTCGGTAACGTAGGGGTCGAAGGCGTGGAGAAGCATGTCTTCGCTGAAACTTTTGCCGTTATTGCAAATGTTTAGCGCCACTTTCTCATCTTGCACTGCCGTTTGGATGAACACTTTTGGCTGTTCATCTGCAGCGGCAGCTTCGGCACCGTTTTTCAAAATATTATGCAACACCTGGCGCATGGCACCGGCATCGGCCTCGACCACGGCTTCTATATTACTGAAATCCGCTTCAAATGTACAATTTGAGCCCTCATACAGCACCAAAAGCTCGGCAGCCAGAACGTTTAAATCGATACGTTCCAGTTTGAGTTTTGGTGCTTTGGCGTAGTTGCGGAAGGCTTCAACCATGTCTTTCATGGCAGCCACCTGGTTGACGATGGTGTTGGTGGCGCGCTCAAGCATGGCGGCGTCTTTATCGTCCAGCTTGCCGTCGAGCTTCCAGGCCAGGCGCTCGGCGGAAAGTTGGATGGGAGTGAGCGGGTTGCGGATTTCGTGCGCCAAGCGCTGGGCCACTTCGCCCCAGGCGGCTTCTTTCTGCGCCTGCACCAGTGCGGTTACGTCGTCGAACACGAGTACGGTGCCGGCGCCGTTGTCTTCGGGCAGACGGGTGGCCTTGCCCAGCAAAATGCGGGATTCGTCGGGTGCGGCGTAGGTGAGTTGCACGGGTTTGTCGCTATCGACAGTAGGGAGGATGGCAAGCAGCACTTGGGCGGCCAGCGCTTCGGCCACGCCGAGTTTGTGCCATTCGTGCACGCTGGTTTCGCGGCAGGCAGCCAAATCGAGCATCAGGATTTGCCCGGCACTGCTGTTGCAGGCTTTCAGGTAGCCTTGGTCGTCGAGCGTAACCACGCCGCTGGTCAGGCTGGAGAGCACGCATTCGAGGTAGTGGCGGGCGGCCTCCTGGCGGATATGGGAGGCGTTGAGCTCGGCGGTCATGTGGTTGAACAGGGTAGTGAGGCGGCCGAGCTCGTCGTTGCGGTATACGGCCAGCTGTTGCGAATAATCGCCCTGCGCCACGGAGCGTGCACCGGCAGCCAAAGAGAGAATCGGCGCGGTGAAACGTTGGGCGAAAAATAGGGCAATCACCAGCGCGAGCAAAATCGCCAGCAGGGTAGCCATCAAGAGGGTGAACAGGAAGAAGGTTTGCAGGCCTTGTTTGGCATAGCTGATTTCGGCGTAGCGGGCGCGGGCGGCTTCAATCAGGGTAACGTCGTCGGCCACTTGTTTCTGCACCGGCTGGCGGAAGAACAAAATATAGTGTTGGCCGTGCAGCTCTGGCAGGGCGAGCCAGCCTTGGGCATAGAGCGTGTGGCCAACGTTGGCTACGCTGCGGGCACTACCGGTGGTTTTCACCTGTTCGAGAATGTCGCGTGTGAGTTCGGGTGGCGGCAATTTGTCGGCATCAGGCTGGCGGTATTCGGCGGCAGGGCTTAAGGTTTTGCTGTCGTAGAGCGCGAGTTGGTCGAAGTCGCTGTTAGCGGAAAGCTGCCCCAGAGCCTGCTTTGCATCTTGCTGCAACGACATTTCGCCGATTAAGGCTACCTGAACGGCGGCAGCCTTGCGCACCGAGGTATCCAGCGCCAAATCCAGCGCAGATTTACTTAGATTCAGGCTGCGCTCCAGCGCTTGTTCGGTTTCGTTGCCAAACCAGGAGTCGATACTGTGGGAAATAAATTGGGCCGACACGCCGAATAGGAACAGGCCGGGCAGAATGGCCACCAGCATAAACATTTTGGCCAGGCGCAGGGCGGTTTGCGAGCCGAACACCCGCCTGCGCCGGTCGAGCCAGAGTTTCCAGAGTTGGGAGATGAGGATGGTGAGCAGAATGCCTAAGAGGGCGGCACTGAAAGTGAGAACCCACCAAAAATACTGCGCCAGCTTGCTGGCGTGGCCGGTAGCGAGCGCCAGCACATACAGGGCGAGCATGCCCAAAACAGCGATGAGGGTGAGCAGACGGCGCATGGTTTCCCTTTATTGCTGGCTGATGAGCAGTTTGCGCCAGCCGGAATCGAGCTGCCAGCTCTTCGAGGTTTCGCCGTTGATTTGGAAGGGGCGCGGCAAATCGCTGATGCTCAGGCTCAAGCGGATGTCGGCAGCCACGTCGGCGGGGGCGGTGTCGGAGAGTGTGCCTTTGTCGAGCACTTGCCAGTTGGCTACCGCGCCAACGGCTTTCAGCGCGGTGGGCAGGGTGCCGTATTCGGTGGAAAACGAGCCGACGCTGACGCGGTAGCGGTCGGTGAGCGGGTGGTAGGCGAGTTTGTAGTTGATGGTTTGCGCCGAGCCGACCAACTGGCCGAGCCGCCAGCGGTAGGCGGCCAGGGTGGGCGATTGCAAGCGGTAGCTGAGTTGGAAATTAAGCGGCACGCCTTGTTTGAGGGCTACCTGAAGCTGGCCGGGCAGCTCGGTTTGGAAGCGGCTGTTTACCGACAGGCGGCCATCGGTGGTGAGTGTGGCGCTGGAACGGGTAACGTTGATACCTTCCGCCCGCGCGCCTGCGGCTGCAAAAGCCAGCAGGCAGCAGGCGAGCAGGCTAAGCAGTTTTGTGGATAAGCGCGTAATAGAAGCCATCTTGGTGCGGGTTGGGTAATAGGGTTTCGCTGCGTGTACAGGCGGCGTCGGGGTGGCGTTGCAAAAAGGCTTGCAGCTGGTTGCCGTTTTCTTCGGCAAACAGCGAGCAGGTGGACAGGAGCATTCTGCCGCCGGGCTTGAGCGTGCGCCACAGGGCATCGAGCAGATCGGTTTGCTGGGCGGCCGTGCTCTTGGCATCCTGCGGCCGGCGCAGCCATTTGATGTCTGGATGGCGGCGGGCAACGCCCGAAGCGGTGCAGGGCACGTCGGCCAATACTGCGTCGAACAGAGAGCCATCATAACACGAAGCCCATTGCCGTGCGTCGGCTGCGTGCAGCTCGGCACTCAGGCCGAGGCGGTTGAGGTTGTCGCGTACTTGTTGCAGGCGGGTGGGGTCGATATCGATGGCGGTAAGTGTGCAGTCTGCCCATTCGAGCAGGTGGCCGCTCTTGCCGCCGGGTGCGGCGCAGGCATCGAGTACGCGTTCGCCGTTTTGCACATTGAGCCAGGCGGCGGCTTGTTGTGCGCCCCAATCCTGCACAGATACGATGCCTTCGGCAAACAGCGGCAGGGCGGACACGGGCACGGGCGTAGCCAGCATCACAGCGTGGCTGCCGAGGATTTCGGCCTGCATACCGTGTTCGTCCAGGATTTTCAGGTAGCCTTCCGCATCGGTGTGACGGCGGTTGATGCGCAGGGTCATCGGTGGATGGCTGTTGAAGGCTTCGGTGATTTGCAGCCAGTGTTCGGGGTAGTCTTGTTGCAGCCGTTTGAGCCACCAGTCGGGCAGGTTGTAGCGGCCTTCGGGGCTTTGTTGCGCCTGCTGCATCAGGCTGTCGCGCTCGCGTAGGAAACGGCGGAGCAGGGCGTTGGTGAGGGCTTTGTATTGGCCTTTGCCGATTTTGCCAGCGGCGCGTACGGCTTCGTTTACCACGGCATGGGCGGCGTTGCGGCCGTAGGCGAGCTGGTAGAGTGCGGCCAATATCAGGCTGCGGATATCAGCACGAGGCAGGGGCTTGTTCAGCATCAGGCCGAGCAGGGGGTGCAGGCTACCTGAAAAGCGCTGGCAACCGTAGGCAATATCTTGCAGTGCACCGCGTTCTTGGGCGGAGAGCTGCGGGTGGTCGCGCCAGATTTCGGCCAGTACGTCGGACAGGTTGCGCCCGGCTTCAACGGCCGCCACGCTGTGGGCGGCGAGGGTTTGTATGTTGGCCAGGCTCATGTGCTTTCCGCTCCGAATCGGCTGCCGGCGGCGACAGGGTGGCCGGCCAGAAAGGCGGCGGCTTCCATGCGGGCGCTGCCGGCAGGCTGCAGGATTTGAATCAACAATGAGCCGCTGCCGCAGGCTACCTGAATACCGTTTTTATCGGCTTGTAACACGCTGCCAGCCACGCCGCCAGCGGAACTAACTTGTGCAGCCCAGATTTTCAGTGGTTTGCCATGGTAGTCGCACCAAACGCCGGGCACGGGATTGAAGGCACGGATGCTGCGTTCGATGGCTTCGGCGGGCTGTGTCCAATCAATTTGGGCATCGGCTTTGCTTAATTTATGGGCGTAAGTGATGCCGTGTTCAGGCTGGGGCTGGGCATTGCGTTGAGCATAGTGTTGCAAATCGGCAACAATGGCGCGTGCGCCGATTTCGGCCAGTTTGTCGTGCAGGGTTTGGGCGTTGTCGTTGGGGAGAATCGGGCAGGGATGGCGGCTGATAACGGCACCAGTGTCGAGCCCGGCGTCCATTTGCATGATGCAGATACCGGTTTCGCTATCGCCTGCTTCAATAGCGCGCTGGATGGGTGCGGCACCGCGCCAGCGCGGCAGCAGTGAGGCGTGGATATTGAGACAACCGTGGCGCGGAATATCGAGCACGGCTTGCGGCAGTAACAGACCGTAGGCGGCCACTACCATGATGTCGGCTTCCACAGCACGCAGCATTTCTTGTGCGGACTCACTTTTCAGGCTTTCGGGTTGGGCTACCTGAAAACCGAGTTCGAGCGCGGTTTCTTTCACGGGCGAAGCTTGCAGCTTCATGCCGCGCCCTTTGGGGCGGTCGGGCTGGGTGAGCACCAGCGGGATATCGAAGCCGGCCTCGGCAATAGCGCGCAGGGCATCGGCGGCGAAATCGGGGGTGCCGGCAAAAATTACTTTGCGAATCATGATTTCAGGTAGCCTCTTGCTCGGGTTAGAGCGTGTGTTTGTCGAGTTTCTTCATCTTAGTTTTGATGCGTTCCTGCTTCAGGCGCGACAGGTATTGCACGAAAACCTTGCCGTCGAGGTGGTCGATTTCGTGCTGGATACAAATAGCCTGCAAGCCGTCGGCATGGATGGTGTAGTGCTTGCCTTCTGCATCCAACGCTTCAGCCACGATGCTTTCGGCACGGGTTACTTTGTCGTATACGCCCGGCACGGAAAGGCAGCCTTCTTCATATACGGTTTCGCCGTCGCGTTTGATAATCACTGGATTAATCAGCACTTGCAGCTGGTCACGGCTTTCGGATAAGTCCATCACCACCACACGTTCGTGCACGTCCACCTGAGTGGCGGCCAGGCCGATGCCTTTTGCTTCGTACATGGTTTCGGCCATGTCGGCCACCAGTTGTTTGATGCGCTCGTCCACCTGTTCTACCGGTTTGGCCACCAAGTTCAGGCGGGGGTCGGGATAGCGCAAAATGTTCAGTAAAGCCATTTGATTTCTCTCTCAAGTGTGCATAGATAGATACGTTCTTGTTGCAGTTGTAACGGTTTTTTCGCCTGAATACTGGCGCAAGATACCTAAAATGTTCTATGATTCCGTTAATTTCATCAACAACAACGTAAATAAAGCGTTATCAGGTTCGTTAATCCTAACGTTAATCCTAAAGGGAAACTCTCTCATGAGAAAACATATTATAACCTTGCTTTGCGCCATTGGCTTGACTGTTTCTGCATTGCCCGCCGAGGCCGGCCCTCTGCGTGTGCGCCCCAATGCCCCCGCACGTTACACCGTGCGTACCGGCGACACCTTGTGGGGCATTTCCGGCAGATACCTTTATCGCCCGTGGAAATGGCCGCAGTTGTGGGGCGCCAACCGCCGCACCATCCGCAACCCCCATCTGATTTATCCGGGCCAAGTGCTGGTGTTGCACTATGTAAACGGCCAGCCGCGTCTGCGCGTAGATAACGCTGGCGGTATCCCCACCGTTAAATTGCAGCCCCGTGTGCGTGAAACTTCTTCCGGCTACGGCATCTCCACCCTGAATCTGAACTACTACCGTATGTTCATGAAACATCCACAGGTGATTGCCCGCCGTGCTACACAAGAAGCACCGCGTATTATCGCTGGCCCAGAAGGTAAAACCATGTACTCTTTGGGTGATCGAGTGTACGCCTACGGTGTTACTGAGTCGGGTGAATACTTGGTTTACCGCCCGGTTAAAGACATTATCGATCCGGAAACCGGTAAATTTATCGGTCAGCTGGTAACCTTCAGCGGCAAACTGTCCACTCTGCCGGTAACCAGCACCGCTTTGGCCGAGCGTTCTGAAAGTGATCGCCAAGCTCTGCCGGATAATCAGTATTACACCCGCCGCTATCCACTGGTAAAAATCCCCACTGAGTCTGCACAAGCCTTGCAGATTCGTGAGCAAGTGGCCGAAATTCGCCAAGGCGACTTCCTGCTGCGTTATAATGGTGAAGAAAACGCCTTCAATATGATGCCGCACGAGCCGGAAAACCAAGTGCGTGCTCGTGTAGTGGACGTATTAGACGGTATCAGTGAAGCTGGTCAGTTCAGCACCGTTATCCTGAACAAAGGTTCGGCTGATGGTTTGGACAAAGGTACAGTGCTTAGCTTGTATCGTCAGAGCCGTGAAGTTCGTACCGACATTAACCCTGGCCCACGCATGAAATATGTGAGTATACCGGCTGAAGAAATCGGCTTGGCTATGGTGTATAACGTAGGCGAACATGTTTCTTCCGCTATCGTGTTGGAGTCTGTGGGCAATGTGTCGATAGGCAATTTGGCCACCGAGCCAGGCCACGATCTGGACGACATGGGCCATCTCTATCGTCGTGCGCCCAACGATCCGCAAGGCCCGTATGAATATGAGCATCACCAATACGACTTCCGCAGCAATATTGATCCGACCCGCTAAGCGTAAAGAAGAGTGATGGAATAAAAGGCTACCTGAAAATTCAGGTAGCCTTTTATTATAGGGCAGGGTGCTGGAGTAGGCAGAAATACTGTTGGGATGCCTTCAAAGGCAGCGGGTATAGTTATTGTATCGATGTTATGTTGTATCTGTCTTTTTCAAGTTTCAGGTAGCCTAGGGTAAACATTGTATTGGGTCAAACGATGGCTAGCTGAAATGTTGCGCCCAAAGTTTCCGCATGATAGGCGTGATGGGAAATTCGTCATCCAAGTCTTCATCCAGCAGCGACCAATAGCGCACGAGCGGGTGGAAATCCTGCCATTGCTGTTCTAACAAGGCACAAATAGTGTGTTCGATTACCGAATCGGGTGCGGCTTCTTCAGCCAGGTAATCATTGAATGAGGCAAGGATGAGCCCCATCAAGGCGTGCTGCTCTTGGTGCGAGAAGCTGCCGGTTTGGTAGGCATGGATGAACTCGGTCAGGCGCTCTGGGTTGGCATTTTCCAATTCCCAGTCTTGCATATTGGGATGGTAGGCTAGTCCGAGAAGGCTGCTGAGTTTTTCGTAGAAGGGCATAGTTTAGATGAGTTTTCTATTGGCTGGCTGGATGATAAAGGCTACCTGAAAATTGCTTGCCGGCATTTTCAGGTAGCCTTTTATTGTTTGTGCTGGCAGAAACTGCCCGCCAAACTGGTTTAATAGCTCAGCCGTTGCAGGCGGGCAATGCGGTCGTCGAGGGTGGGATGGGTGCTGAACAGGGAGCGCAGGGTACTGTCGTTGATGCCCATGGCGGCCATTTGGGGCGGCAGGCTGCTTTGGCTACCTTTGAGCCGTTGCAGGGCGCAGATCATTTTGGGTGCGCCCACCAGTTTGGCGGCGCCGGCATCGGCACGGTATTCGCGCTGGCGGCTAAACCACATCACGATGATGCCAGCCAGCCAGCCGAAGACCACTTGCAGCACCATGCTGACGATGGTTTGGATGGTGTTGCCACCGCCGTCTTGCTGCCGGTTTTGGCGCAGGGAGGAGGCAATCAGGGAGGCGATGATTTGGGAGAAAAACAGCACGAACGTGTTCATCACGCCTTGAATCAGGGTGAGCGTAACCATATCGCCGTTGCCGACGTGCGCCATTTCGTGTGCGAGCACGGCTTCCACTTCGTCGCGGTTCATGACCTGCAAAAGGCCGGTGCTCACGGCAACCAGCGAGCTGTTGCGGCTGGCGCCGGTGGCAAAGGCATTGGGCTCGGGCGACTCATAAACGGCTACTTCTGGGGTTTGCAGGTTCCATTGTTTGGCCTGGGCTTCCACCACACGCACGAGCCAATCTTCTGTTTCGTTGCGCGGCTGGCGGATAACATGGGCACCCACGGCCTGCTTGGCGCTGCTTTTCGACATGAGAAGGGCAATCAGCGAGCCGGAAAAGCCGGTGATGGCGGAGAGCAGCAGCAGGCCGGAGATGTCTTGCGGATTGAGTCCGAGCAGCCCGAACAGCAGGCGGGCGGCCAGGAGTACGGCCATATTGGTGAGGAGGAAGAGGATTATGCGCTTCACGATATCGGTCTGGGTGGTTTGGTTTCAGGTAGCCTTCGGGCTTCTGCTTTTGTTTACTACTGGCCGCTGCGGCGTGGTGCTGCTGTACCGCTTTGGCGGGAATGCTGTTAGGTGTGCTGTTGGATACGGAGATTTCTTGGCGAAACCGGTTTATTGCTTTTATGCGGCAAAGCCGAGGTTTCAGGTAGCCTTTTATTGTTGCGGCAATCAGGCAATATATTGCCACAAAATCGCCGTTTTGAGGCTACCTGAAAATCAGTTTCTTGGTTTCTTATCGTTAAATCAACCGGCCATCAATCCAGCTGGGCGACGGTTTTGCCGATGCCGCGCAGTTGGGCGAGTTTTTGTTCCACAGTTTGCTGCTGGCGGCGGAATTCGGCCAGCTCGGCAGTGGTGAGCCGTTTGGCGGGCAGGGCGACACCGGCGGGGTTGACCGGCACGCCGTTGAGGCGCACTTCGTAGTGCAGGTGCGGGCCGGTGCTGCGGCCGGTGGTGCCGATGAAGCCGATGATGTCACCGGCGCGCACGCGCTGGCCGGGGGCGGCATTGGCGGAAAACGCGCTCATGTGGCCGTAGAGCGTTTGCATGCTGTCGCTGTGGCGCAGGATGACGGTATTGCCGTAGCCGCCTTTGGGGCCGCGGAATTCCACAATGCCGTCGGACGGAGCGTGAATCGGCGTACCGGCGGGGGCTGCGTAGTCGATGCCGGTGTGCATGCGCAAATAGCCCAATATCGGGTGGACGCGCACGCCGAAGGGCGAGCTGATGCGGCTGCCCGGCACGGGCTGGGTTTCAAACCCTTTCTTCAGCGGCTGGCCGTGTTCGTCGTAGTAGCGGCCGTTGCCGTCTTCGCCGAAATAGTAGGCGCGGTAGAGCTTGCCTTGGTGGCTGATTTCCACGGCGAGAATGTCGCCCATGGAAATCTGCTGGCCGTGAAAGTAGTTTACCTGATAAAGGATACGTACGGTGTCGCCGGATTCGAGTTTGTAGAGGTCGAGCCGGCTGCTGAACAGTTCGCGCAGGGAATCGCGCACTTCGGCAGGGATTTCGGCACGCGACATGGCGCCGGCGGTGGTGCCGCTGGAGCGGATGATAACGGATTTGAGCGTGGACAGGGTGGTGGTTTTCACGTCGTCGGTTTTGGCCTGCCAGCGGTTGCCGGCATAGGCTAAATCAACCAGTTGGGTTTCGCCGTTGTCGTCGTCGTTGAAAAACTGCACCTGCACGGGGCGGCGCTGGGCATCGAGCCTGAGGCTGACGGTTTGGTCGGGGTGCAGGTGGGGCTGTTTGCCTCCTGAGGCGGCAGCTTGGGTGATGTCTTGAATTTGCTGGGCGGAAAGGTTGAAACGCTCCAACACGTTGCGCAGGGAGTCGCCGGGCTGGATGACTTCATCGCTCCAGTAGCCGGTGGCCGGGGTTTTGCCTTTGGCGCGCACGGTGGCGAGTTTTTCCACGATGCGTTTGCTCTGCATCGCGCCTTCCGGCTTGGCGGAGGCGGCAGCGATGATGGCAATTAAAATGAACACGCCCAGCAGCGCAGCGGCCACAACAAGGACGATGCGGGCACGGCGTGGCAGGCGGGAAAATAGGGCGGATGGGGACACGATTTGGCAGGATGCCGTTGCGGCAAACGGGTCTATCAGAAGCGCGCTATTTTAATGGATAGGCAGGGCAGGGCGGGTGCCGCTTTGCGGTTTTTTACTTGTTATTGGGCTAGGATGCAGCTGGAAACCGACACAGGGGAGGCAAACAGTTGGGTTTGATTGGGGATTTTGGCTTCAGGTAGCCTGTTCTTTGCGTAAAGGCTACCTGAAAAATGTTATGAACGCTGGGTAGCGGCTGAGCACAGTATCGGCATCGGTTTATGCCCTTGCTGAATAATTTTCAGGTAGCCTTTATCGTTTGTAAAAGGCTACCTGAAAAGCAAAACAACGTTTTGTGTATTAACTATCCTGTTGCTGATTGAGCTGGATAAATTCGGCCATGGTCATATCGGCAGCGGTGATGGCGGGGGTCATGATTTGTTGCACGGTGCGGCCGATGGAATCGTTAGTGTGGGTATGGCTGCTATACACGAACAGCTGGAATAAGTCGGCCACGCGGATGGCTTCGGGACTGGTTTTCAGCATCCAGCCGTTGCGCAGGCTTTGCGCAATGTAGCCGCGTCGGGCGAGTTGTTCCAACAGGTCGCCAAGTTCGTCGTAGCCCAGTTGGATGTGGCGGCGGAACTGTTGGGTTTTCAGGCTCTTGCCTTGGCTTTGTGCCTGGGCGAGCAGGGTGAGGATGCCTAAGGTATCGTGAAACCGCGTGCCGTGGCAGCCTTGGCGGCGGAAAGCGTCGCCTTCCCAATAGGAAAGCGAGGCGGCCAGGAGCGCGCCGCTGAGGATGACAATCCAGTTTAAGTTGAGCCACAGCAGAAACATCGGCACGGCGGCAAAGGCGCCATACACCAACTGATAGTTGTTGAAGTTGGCCACGTACACGCCGAAGCCGCGCCGCAACAGTTCGATAGACACGGCTGCCAGCGCGGCGCTGATCAGGGCGTGGCGGATGGGCACATAGCGGGCGGGCACAAGCTTGTAGAGCAGGCAGAGCATGCTCCAGGTGGCGGTGAGCGCCACACCGAACTGCACAGCGGATGCGAGGAGCGGGTAGTGCAGGTAAAACAGGGTGCGCCGCAGAAACACGCCCCACAGCGAGAGCCCGAGCCCGACCAGCAGGGGGCCGATGCTCAGCAGCGCCCAATACACCAACACGCGGGTTACGATGCTGCGCGGGCGTTTCACCCGCCAGATTTGGTTGAATGTGCGCTCGATGGTGTGCACCAACATCAGCGAGGTGATCATCATCATGGTGATGCCGATGGCGGTGAGGCGGCTGGCGTGATCGCGGAATTGGAAAATATAGTCGCTCACCGCCGCCACGCCCGCAGGCATCATGATTGCCGACACCATGTGCTGAAACTGGGCGGAAAAATCGGCAAACACGGGAAAGGCGGATACCACAACCACGACCACAGTAAACAGCGGCACCAAGGCCAAGAGTGTGGTAAACGTGAGGCTGGAGGCTACCTGAGGGATGTCCACCTCATTAAAGCGGTCATACAGAAAACGGGCAAACGCCAGCGTGCGCGAGCGGCGCAGGGGTTCGGGCAGGGAGAATTTGGGCAGTAGGCGCATGGTGTGTTGGGGCTACCTGAAAAGCTGTTGCGGTTTTCAGGTAGCCTGTGTATTTGGTTTAAATGATGCCGGCTGAATGTTTTAAAATAATGGTGTTGCGGGTCGGCCGGCCTGCTGCATTGTAAAATAATGTTATCGAAAAGACAAAACAGCCCTGCCCGGGTAGGGCGGGAGCGAGGCAAACCATGAACATCACCGTATTGGCCGTGGGCAACAAAATGCCCGGTTGGGTGGACGAAGCCGTGAAGGAATACGCCAAGCGCTTCAGCCGCGACATCAAATACACTTTGAAAGAAATCAAGCCGGAAAAGCGCGGCGCGGGCGTGAATGCGGCGCAGGGCATGGCGGCGGAAGAAAAACGCATCTTGGAAGCCATGCCGGCCGATGCGTTTTTGGTGGTGTTAGATGAGCGCGGCGTTGCGCCCACTTCGCAGGAGCTGGCAGGCTACCTGAAAAAATGGCAGCAGAACGGCCAGCATGTTTGCATGGTAATCGGCGGGGCAGACGGGCTCACCGAGCGCATCAAACAACAAGCCGGCCTGATGCTGCGCCTCTCCAGCCTTACCCTGCCGCACGGCATGGTGCGCGTGTTGCTCACCGAACAGCTGTATCGGGCAGTGTCGATTCTGCATAATCATCCGTATCATCGTGAATAATGGTTTGGCGAAAACCGCGCATAAAAAATCGCCCCGACAAAAGCGGGGCGCAAAAGGAACACAAACCACTACCAAAATTTGGGCATCCCGCCCTCAGGCAGAATGTTGAAATTTGGCGGTTCGGCACAAGGCAGAGCAACCTTGCTTTGCCGAACGTGAGTGCATCATACCGAAAAATAACCGAATTAGCAAATGATAATTATTTTTATTATATTAAAATGATGTAATATATTGTTAATTCGGTAGGTTGTAATTTCTGAAAGATAAGCTGAATCAACGCAGTAAAACCAGAATCTGCCTATCAACAGCTACTCTAGCATTTCTCGTAGGCTCACTCTAAATCAAAGCATCGTTGGCACGACTGCTAATCCTGATTCAAAGTTAATCTGCTATGGGGTAAGATGCCGACCGTTTGCCAACATTATAAAGCTCTGCCCTGATGAAACATTTGCGCCAAATCATTCTTGATACAGAAACTACCGGTTTCTACTACGACCGCGACGACCGCCTCATTGAATTTGCCGGCCTGGAAATGATCGACCGCCGCCTCACCGGCAACTATCTGCATCTATACGTCCATCCCGAACGCGACATTCCCGAAGAAGCCGCCAAAGTACACGGCATTACGCTAGACCAGCTCGAAGGCAAGCCCAAGTTTGCCGAAATCGGGCAGCAGATTGCCGATTTCATTGCCGGCGCCGAGCTGGTTATCCACAACGCTCCCTTCGATGTGGGTTTTCTCAACGCCGAATTCCGCCGAGCCGGCCTGCCGAGCGTGGAGGAGCTGACTGCTAATGTGGTGGATACGCTGGTGATGGCGCGTGCTATGTATCCTGGCCAAAAAAATTCGCTGGATGCCTTGTGTACTCGCCTTGAAGTGGACCGCAGCAAACGCGTATTCCACGGTGCATTAATCGACTGCGAATTGTTGAGCGAAGTCTATCTGGGCATGACCCGCTCGCAATTCAGCCTGGCCGACCAGTTTGCTGAAGAAGAAAGCGCCGAAGCCGATGCGCCCGCCGTGGTGATCGCGCCTACCGAGCGCCCAGCGCAGCTGAAAGTGCTGGCCGCCAATGCCGAGGAGAATGCCGCTCACGAAGCCTATCTGGACGAACTGGACAAAAAAGCCGAAGGCGGCAGCATCTGGCGGAAAACGCCATGAGCCGCTATATCGCCCTCGTGCCCGCTGCCGGCGTGGGCAGCCGTTTCGGTGCCGCCCTGCCCAAACAATATGTGCAAATAGCCGGCCGCACTGTGCTAGAACACATCCTGCGCCGCCTGCTGGTCGAGCCGCAGATCGTTCAGGTAGCCGTGGTGCTGGCGCGGGAGGATGCGTTGTTTGAGCGGGAAGTGAGGCTACCTGAAAACTTGGCCGCCAAACTGCGAACGCTGTATTGCGGTGGTGAAAGCCGTGCCGAAAGCGTGTTTAACGGGCTGAGTTCGCTGTTGAAACACGGCGTTATGCAGCCTGACGACAAAGTGCTGGTGCACGATGCCGCCCGCTGCTGCCTGCCGGCCGAAGCCT
>CAUPYH010000034.1:0-17729 GCA_963515595.1 uncultured Eikenella sp.
AAATCGCCGGCTTCGTAACGCGCGGGCGCGGCATTTCCATCCACCGCATCGGCTGCGCCTCTTTCCAGAAACTCGCCGCCGACGCGGCCGAAAAAGTCGTACCGGCCTGCTGGGCCGGCGTGCCTGCCGGGCAAGTGTTTGCCGTGGATATCGAAGTATCCGCCCAAGACCGCAACGGTCTGTTGCGCGATATTTCCGAAGCACTGGCACGACACAAACTCAACGTAACCGCCGTGCAAACCCAATCGCGCAACCTGCAAGCCAGCCTGCGCTTCACGTTGGAAGTACATCAGGTGGACGACCTGCCCCACGTGCTCGCCAGCCTCGCCAACGTGAAAGGCGTAACCGGCGTGAGTAGGCTGTAGGCATATGGTTTGACCGGATAAGGCTACCTGAAAACCCAATCAAATATTTTCAGGTAGCCTTCCCATTCCCATCCCAAGGCTACCATCACCCCATCCAAGGAATCCCACCATGCCGCAATCCCCGCAGCTTTTGGCGCAAGAGCTGGCCGAGCACAAACGGCAAATCGTTGCCGACTACCGCCGCCACCGCAGCCCGCAGCGTTTTTTTGCTGCCTACAGCGCCCTGCTCTCGCACACCGTTACCGCGCTGTGGCGGCAAATGCAGCCGGAAGGAGAGCTGGCGCTGCTGGCGTTGGGCGGCTTCGGGCGCGGCGAGATGTATCCGCATTCCGACGTGGATTTGGGCATTGCAGCGGCCGATTCCCTGAATGACACACAACAACAGCAAATTGAAACTTGGCTGCAAACCCTGTGGGATATGGGGCTGAACCCCTCGCTGAAAACCGGCAGCGTGGCCGAGCTGTGCGCCGGGGCGGAGGAAGACTTAACCGGCGACACCTCGCTCCTCGAAGCCCGCCTACTCCACGGCAGCCAAGAATTATTTGCCCGCCTGCACCGCGATTTGGACGTGCAGCGCGACCTGACGGCCTTTGCCGAAGGCAAACTGCTGGAATTGCAGCAGCGGCACCTGAAAGCGCAAGCAGGCAGCAGCCTGGAGCCAAACCTGAAAACCTGCCCCGGCGGCCTGCGCGATATCCACACCATGCTCTGGCTGGCGCGGGTGCAGGGCATTTCGCCGCAGCTGCACCGCCTGGCCCGCCAAGGCATCCTCACCCGCACCGAAGCGGCCATGTTGCGCCGCAGCCACCGCAGCCTGGCACGCATCCGCATCGAGCTGCACCTGGCCGCCGGCAAGCCGCAGGAGCAGCTGCGTTTCGACTTGCAGCCGCAGGTGGCCTACGCGCTGGGCTACACCGATGAAAGCAAACAAGTGCGCAGCGAGCGGCTGATGCACACGCTCTACCGCGCGGTGAAAACCGTGAAACAGCTGGGCGGCATCCTGCTGCCGATGCTGCGCGGGCGTATTTCCTCGCCGCTGCCGCGCGTGGCGCTGGATTTAGACGAACACTATTTCCAAGTAAACAACCTCATCGCCGTGCGCGACAAAACCCTGTTCCGCCGCGAGCCGCAGCATATTTTCAAGGTGCTGGAACTGTGGCAGCAATACAGCAACCTCGCCGGCCTCGCCCCCGAAACCCTGCGCGCCTGGTGGCAGGCGGTGCAGAAAACCGACACCCGTTTTTATGCCGATCCGGCCAACCGCCGCCGCTTCGTGGGTTTCTTCCGCCATGGCGGCGGGCTCACCCACCTGCTGCGCTTCCTCAACCTCTACGGCGCACTTTCGCATTACCTGCCCGAGTGGGGCAAAATCGTCGGCCTGCTGCAGCACGACCTGTTCCACGTTTATCCCGTGGACGACCACATCCTGATGGTGGTGCGCAATATGCGCCGGCTGGCTCTGGAGGCGCACAGCCACGAGCTGCCTTTTGCCAGCGCCCTGATGCACGCCTTCGAGCGCAAACCCGTGCTGTATTTGGCCGCCCTGTTTCACGACATCGCCAAGGGGCGCGGTGGCGACCATGCCGAACTGGGCATGGAAGACGCCCGCCGCTTCGCCGCCGACCATTTCCTGAGCCAATATGAAACCGACTTGCTCGTGTGGCTGGTGGGCAACCATCTTTTGATGTCGCTCACCGCGCAGAAAGAAGACATCCAAGACCCGGCCGTGGTGGCCGCCTTCTGCCGCCGCGTGCAAACGCCCGAGCGGCTCACCGCGCTTTACCTGCTTACCGTGGCCGATATGCGCGGCACCAACCCCAAAATCTGGAATGCTTGGAAAGCCAGCCTGCTCGAAACCCTGTTCCGCTCCGCCCTGCAATACTTCGGCGGCCAAACCACCAGCCGCGACATGGCCGTGAGCCGCCGCCAGCAAAAAGCCCGCCAGGCCTTGGCCGAAGCGGGCGTGGGCGAAGCGCAAAGCCGCGAACTGTGGCAGCAGCTCGGGCAGGCCTATTTCGTGCGCCACAGCGCCGACATCATCCTGTGGCACCTGCCCCTGCTTGCTGCCGATGCCGCAACGCCCCAAGCCCACATCCGCCCCCTGAGCGCAACCGGCGGCCTGCAAGTGATGGTGTTTATGCCCAACCGCGACCGCCTGTTTGCCGGCTTGTGCCGCCTGTTCGGCCGCCACCAGCTCGGCATCCTCGCCGCCCACGCCTACGTTACCGACCACCAATACATCCTCGACACCTTCGTGCTGCAACTGCCCGCCAACTGCCTCGCCGACGACATCGAGCGCATCAGCAGCCGCCTGCAGCAAGCATTAAACCAATTCGTGCACCACCCGCCTACCGCCGCCGAGCCCACGCCCCACCAGCTGAGCCGCCGCCTGCGCCACCTGCCCATCGCCCCGCGCATCACCCTCTCCGCCGAAGAAACCGCCGGCGCCTACACCCTGGAAATCATCACCGCCAACCGCGCCTTCCTGCTGGCCGACATCGCCGACGTGTTCGCCCAGCTCAACATCAGCCTCAGCTACGCCGCCATCGCCACCTTCGACGAACGCGTGGAAGACAGCTTCCTAATCCGCCATCCCCAGCTGGCCGACACCGCCTTCCAGCTCAAACTCGAACGGATGCTGCTGGAACGCCTAGGCGGCTAAGCGCAGGCTACCTGAAAACCAATATGCGCGAACCGCATACTGGTTCTAGCGGCTGCTTCCGATTTTCAGGTAGCCTTTAAGGGCAAACGGGTAGGATTAACACCTACCCGCAGCAATAACAAAGGCTACCTGAAAATCGGGAATCCCTTTTTCAGGTAGCCTCATCGTTTCAGGCCATACCGCCCGGCCTACTGTTTAGCGGCGGACGTAAGGCCTTACACAAGTTTCCACTGCCCGGTCCATCTTGCTGTTGAGATCGCGTTTTTCCCGCGAACTCAGTTGTCCAAACCGTTCCGCTTCGAGTATACGCAGGAACTCTTGGGAGCTGGGGAACTGCTTGGCCAGCTCATCGTAGACGCAATTACACACCCTGTTGATCTGCCCGCGGCTCAAGCCGGTATCGGACACATTAAGGCCTTCGATGCAAAAGTTCACCACCGTACCGTGGTAATGCTGGAGCGAGCGGGGTGTGGTGTCGCGTTGGATTGGGGCTTGGTAGTCGCGGTATCCTTGCTGCTGTACACCACGATTCTCTTGGATTTGGCTGTTCAGCCTATCCGCCAGCCACGGATCGAAACCATCTGCCCAAGCCAAAGCTGTACTGCCCAACAATACCGCCGCCAATGCGCCTGCCGCCGTGTTGATCAGGGTTCGTTTCATGTTGCTGCTCCTGTGTTTTCCAAGTGGGATGAAAGAAAATTATCGTTGGCGGGATTCTAACAAAAAACAAAATCTTGTAAACAGCCTCGCAACGGGCAGGCTACCTGAAAACCATCCCCTGCATTACGAGCATGCCATCCAAGCGCAGGTTTGCGCCCTCCGCCGCCGCTGTGCAAATGTGCACCGGCTGCTTATTCCATATTCTCTTTCAGCCACGTTTGCAGCAAAGGATTGTTGATTTGAAACGCGCTGTTGCCGAATTTGCTGATCAGGTCTTTGCGTTGCAGCTTTCTGATGGCACTTTGCACGGTGCTCACTTTCACGCTTTCCACGCCCAATATCCGGGCGGCCTGCTCTCTGAATTCCGCACCATACGGGCTCACCTCCCCCTGCGCCATCGCTTGCAGCAGCAGCCGCTCGATGGCGCTTAATGCTTTCCACTGCATGGGAATATTGCTGTTTTCCTGCATCTGCCCAAGCCGCACTTGCGCGGCGGCTTCCAGGCTGAGCGCGGGGTTGATGATCATGTCTTGAATCACGGCGCGGATATACATCGGGCTTTTGTTGAACTGCTCGAAAATGGCGTAAAACTTCTCCGAATCCAGCTGCTGCCCGGTTCGGTCGTGATAAACGCCGGCCAAAAAATCGATGAAATCCTGCCCCAAGGTGGGGAAATCCAGCGCGTGGGAAAAGTGGAAGAAGGGGGCTTTGATGTCGTTGAACATGGCGCGCAGGCCGTTGGTGCTGCTGCCGGTAAACAGGGTTTTCACGCGGCTTTGGTTGATATCCAGGCCGGTTCGCAAGCTGCGGATCATGCCTTCGGTATTCGGCAGCCGCGCCAATTCTTGCGCTTCGTCTAGCAGCAGCAAGGTGGGGCGGCTGTCGGCGGCGATATAGGCGATGATTTCGCTGATGCCCGGCAGGTCGCGCGGCGGCATTTCGCGCTCCAGGCCCACGCCCAACACGTCTATCTTGGTTAGGCTGCCGAAAAAGGTTTTCACGCCGTTGCCGGTGCGGGTTTCCAAGGCAAAACGGTGTAGGGCTTCATGGAAAAACTGCGCGGTGCTGGCGCTGTCTTTGTTGTCCATGAAAGAGAAGTAAAACACATTAAAGCCGTTTTTCTCGGCGGCCGGGGCAATATCGTTGGTAAGGAATTGCGTTTTGCCCATGCGGCGCGGGGCAAACAGCGTGAATGCGTTGGATACGCCGCTTTTCAGGCTGCTGAGCAGGGCGGCGGCCAATTCGGTTCTGGGGAAATAGAGAGGGTCTTCCATACGGGTGCCTTTATGTGGGATTAGCCATTATTGTACTGCATTTTGTCTAATTGTACATTTTGCATCTAATAACGTCTAAGCCGATACCCGCCCACCCTTTGCAGGCTACCTGAAACGCCGCCGTTGCCCCAGCCCGCCCGCTCCAGTAAACTGCCCGCGTTTGTCCCTTACACCGCCACACCATGCCCCAAGCCCTCAACCTCCGCAACGGAACCATCACCTACGACAATTTCTTCTGGCTGCTGGAACACGCCGATAAAAACCCGGCCGACCTGCTTTTAAGCGAAGACCTGCTGCAAATCAGCTTTGGCGGCGGGCAATACCTGCTCGATGCGGGCTGGTATGGCTTCGGCCCGAGCGGGCGGTTTGGCGTGATGCTGGTGGAAAACCAAGATTGGGAACATCCGCTGCGCAAGGAATACACCCGCGAAATTAGCCGCCTGCCCGCCCTGCTGCAGGAGTGCATCGACTGGCTCTGGCACACCCGCATCGCCCCGGCCGAGGCCGACCCCCGCCCGCTGCTGCAAGTGGTGGCCGGCATTGTGTATAACGATTGCGGCGAGGTGCTGCTCAGTTCGCGCCCCGCAGGCAAGGCCTATGCGGGCTATTGGGAATTTGCCGGCGGCAAGGTAGAGGCGGGCGAGGGCGAACTGGCGGCATTGCGCCGCGAGTTTGCCGAAGAGCTGGACATTCAAATCCACAGCGCCGTGCCGTGGCTCGCCAAAACCCACAGCTACGAACACGCCCATGTGCGGCTGCGTTTTTTCCGTGTGCCGGCCGACGGCTGGCGCGGCGAATTGCAGGCACGCGAAGGCCAGCAATGGCGCTGGCAGCAGCCGGGGCGTTATGATGTGTCGCCCATGCTGCCGGCCAATGCCGCGCTGCTGGCGGCGCTGGCGTTGCCCACGCAGTTTTCAGGTAGCCTGAATGAGGGTTTGCACGCGGCAGACGGTTTTTGCGTGCTGCCGCTCCATGCCACCAACCCGCCGCCGGGCAGCCGCCTGCTGGCGGACTTAGCCGATTTGGCCGCCGATACGCCGGGCGATGTACGCCGCTGGCCGCTGGTGCACTCAGCCGGCGACATTGCCGCCGCAGCCGCCGCCCAAGCCGAAGCCGCCGTGTGGCCGATAGATAACGCAACAGCGGCGGAACAAGCCTGCACCGCGCTGGCCGAAGGCGTGCCGCTGCCGCTGGTGCTGCTGCCTGCCAATGCCGATATAGCGACGCGCTATGCCGAACGCTGGCTCGCGGCAGGGGCGCATGCGGTGGTGCAAGGGCGATGAAGATATTTTCAGGTAGCCTTTGCCACATGGCATGAGGCTACCTGAAAAACCAAACCGAAAGGTCAAACAAATGTGGAACAAGCTTAATCCGTATTGGAAAGATATTTTGATTGCCTTGGTGCTGTATCTGCCGCTAACGGTATATACGCTGTGCTGGCCACCCTCAATCGGGTTATTGACTTTACCTTTTTTGGAAGACGTAGCTCTTGCTAATTATATTCTTCTGCTCATCCCCACCCTACTGGCTTGGCTGTTCAGTTGGAAAATGTCGAGTGTCCGGCCGTATTTTGTGTCGGGCATCTCGCTGACCATGAATTTGGGATTATGGGGGTATTGGCTGGCAGTGCTCGTGTTTGATAACGGTGAATTATGGTTTGCATATTGGTTTTCGACACCGGCTTTAGTGATCGGCTTTATCGTGGCTTTGATACGGCAAGCAGGATCAAAAGCCGAGGGAAGGGCAACGTTTCGGACAGGTTTTCTCAACAGCTTTGTGCCGTTTTTGCTGGCCCCGATTGTCATAATACTTTTCCTAATCAGACCCAGATAATCCACCCAAACTTTTTCAGGTAGCCTCTTATGTCGCAAACCCCCTCCCCCCGCGCCAAAATCTTGCTCGCCCTCGCCGCGCTGTTGCTGCTGGCCGGCGGCCATTTCGCCGTACGCCAATGGCGTGCCGGGCAGCAGCCCGCTGCCGAAACGGTGGTGCAGGCCGATTGCGACCCGAACCAAGGCTGCACCCTGCCCGACGGCAGCCGCATCCGCTTTGCCGCCGCGCGCCACCGCCCCTTCGACATCACCCTGGAAAACGTGCCGCCCCAAGTGCAGCAGGCCGAAGTGAGCTTCAGCATGGACGGCATGGACATGGGCTTCAACCGTTTCCCGCTTAAGCGCCAGGCCGACGGCTCCTGGCTCGCCGCCCAAATCCGCCTGCCCGTGTGCACCGACCGCCGCGACGGCTACCTGGCAGACATCCGCATCGGCAACCAAGTTTTTCAGGTAGCCTTCCAAGCCGAATAACCCGTTATTTTAAAAATCAATCGCCACACCATGCCCCTACTGCAAGCCCCCGGTTCCGGCCTCAGTGCCCTGCCCCCGCTATCGCTCTATATCCACATCCCCTGGTGCATCCAAAAATGCCCCTATTGCGACTTCAACTCCCACCGCCTCAAGCCAGACACCGACGAAGCCGCCTACATCAACGCCCTGCTCACCGACCTGCAACACGAACTGCCCCACATCTGGGGGCGGCCGGTGGATACCATCTTTATCGGCGGCGGCACCCCCAGCGTATTTTCTGCCGAATCCATCCACCGCCTTCTCAGCGGCGTGCGCGCCCTGGTGCGCCTGCAGCCTGAAGCCGAAATCACCCTCGAAGCCAACCCCGGCACTTTCGAACAAGCCCGCTTCCAAGGCTACGCCGAAGCCGGCATCACCCGCCTGTCGCTCGGCATCCAAAGTTTCGACAACGCCAAACTGCACGCCCTCGGCCGCATCCACAACGGCGATGAAGCCCGCGCCGCCATCGAAGCCGCGCTCGCCATCTTCCCCCGCGTGAATACCGACATCATGTATGCCCTACCGCGCCAAACCCCCGAAGAAGCCCGGCGCGACGCCGAAACCGCCCTCTCCTTCGGCGTAACCCACATCAGCGCCTACCACCTCACCATGGAGCCCAACACCCCCTTCGGCCGCACCCCGCCCCCCGGCATTCCCGAAGAAGACACTGCCTACACCATCGAACAAGCCGTACACCACACCCTGCTTGATGCCGGCTTCGAACGCTACGAAACCAGCGCCTTCGCCAAAAACGGCCAGCAATGCCGCCACAACCTCAACTACTGGCAATTCGGCGACTACATCGGCATCGGCGCCGGCGCCCACGGCAAAATCAGCAGCCACAGTGGCATCACGCGCACCACCCGCGCCCGCCACCCGCGCAGCTACCTCGCCGCCATGCAAGGCAACCCCGCCGATGCCGTCGAACGCTTTCAGGTAGCCTCAAGCGAGCTGCCTTTCGAATTCATGCTCAACGCCATGCGCCTCACCGACGGCGTACCCGCCCGCCTGTTCCAAGAGCGCACCGGCCACAGCCTCGCCGCCATCGCCCGCCCCTTGCAGGAAGCCACCCGGCTCGGCCTCATCGACCCCGATCCCACCCTCCTGCGCCCCACCGAACGCGGCCAGCGCTATTTGAATGATTTGCTGCAACTGTTTTTGTAAACCCGTTCGCGCCTGCCTAGAGGCTACCTGAAAGTGTGAGCTTCAACGAAGTTAAAACCATTTTTGGTTTCCAGCCCCATAAGTGAGCCAAACCCCAAACTTATCTCTTTTTCAGCATGTCGGCAGCAATAAATTGCCCTAGGTCAAACAACATGCAAAACCACCAAGAAGGCTACCTGAAACTTTCAGGTAGCCTCCTTGTCAGTACACCCCACTCTCAGTATTATCCTTATTGATTTCAACCTGCGAGGAAACCAACCATGCAACCTTATCCACCCCCCGCACACCCCGCCCGGAACCTGCTGCGCCTCAGCCTAATCGCCGGCGCCGTTTTCCTGTTTGCCGGCTGCGCCTCTCTAGACGACAACATGAAACGCCAAGTTGGCCAGCACATCAACGAAGTGTTCCGCGAACACGGCGGCCAGCCTAATTCCGGCCGCAGCAGAGTAGGCAACAACCGCTATGCCTACACCTATAAATACTACCGCACCCGCTACGCCGGCCGGGAAAACCTCGGCACCCACCAAAACCCCGGCATGGGCACCGGCCAAACCACCTACTACGCCGATGTCTGCTACGGGCGCAATCTCTATCAAACCTACTACACCGACGTCAATGACATCGTGGTGGACTACCGCTGGGAATACACCAAAGAGTGGCGGATTAGCTGCAACGAACTCTAAAACCCAACGCGCAGGTCGGGCATCCATGCCGAACCTACCTCAATACTAAAAGAGGCTACCTGAAACTTTCAGGTAGCCTCACAATCAATCCAGTCCGTCAGTCATACAAATGCAGATTCACTACGCGCAACAGCTCCGCTTCCACAGCAGGCAAATGGCGTGGCGGGCTGATGCCGTCTTCTTGCGTGATTTTTAGCTGCCTTTGTATTTTGTTGTAGTGGATTTTAATCTTTTCGCTGCCAAATACCTTTTTGAATTGATAAAGATAAACCAAGTCGTGCTTGGTGGGCACGCCCTTTTCCAAATCCAACATGGCAAACGGCGCCTCTTCATCGAGAAACTGAATCAAATTGGCAAAATCGTCCTGCTTCATCCGATAGAGCGACTGGGCAGTATAGGGAATTTTATTCGATATGCCCGCCTTATATTGCCGCCACGCGGCCAATATGGCCTCGCTTACGCCTTTTTCCTGCCCCGGCATCATCCCGCTGGACACCACAACATAATGATGATCTTCCCCATAGGCAACATGACGCCGCTGAATCATGGCTCCGATACGCGGGCGTAAAAACTTGCCGAGATAGGGGTGGTGCTTTTTTAATGTCTCTAGGCCAACGCCCACCGCCTGGATATTGTCCCACTTGGCCGACCATTTGCGATGCTTATTGAAAAAATTCAGCGCATCGTGCACCGCAATGCCCTGTTCGTCCATATGCACCACCGGCTTGCGCAACAGCAACATCGGCAGCACCACGGCATATTGCAGCCAAGAAAACAGCCAAGAAAACAGGGTGAGAAGCAGCAAAAACCAATACCAATAGCTGATCTCGGACAAAACAGCCCGATCGCCCCACAGGGCCGAACAAATCAAGCACACGCAAAACAGCCCGGAAAAGCCGCCGTAAAACAGCAGCTCCAGGGAGTGCCACCAGCTGTAATAAAGTTTCCGTTCCATTGCCTTCCCCATTAGCAAAAGGCTACCTGAAAGTTTCAGGTAGCCTCTAATCCTGCCTCAATCTTCAGCCTTATGCTTCGCGGCGGATAATCAACAGCGGCAGGCGGGTTTCGCGCATCACGGTTTCGGCGAAGCTGCCCATCAGGAGGTGCATCAGGCCGGTGCGGCCGTGGGTGCCCAGCACCAGCAGGTCGGCTTTCTGCTCGGTGGCATAATCCACCAGGCTTTTAGCCATATCGCGTGCGTTTTTGCTGATCACGAGCAGGTGGCGGCCGAGTTTTGCATCTTCGCCCAAAGTGGTACGCGCCTGTTTGATGGCGGCATCCAAAATGGCGTTGCCTTGTTCGGTGGCAGCGGTTTCGTAGTTTTCATACTGCAAAAACTCGGGGGCAACGGTGGCCACGTATTCGGCAGGGTTGGCCACGTGCACCAATGTGAGCGCCGCGCCAGTGGCCTGAGCCAGGCCGCAGGCCTGTTTGAGCGCATGTTGGGAGGTGCGGCTGCCGTCTACTGCAATCACGATATGTTGATACATAAGCTTTCTCCTAGTGAACGTTATTCCGATGCTTCCGCGCAGAGGCTACAGCCGCCGGACGGGTCTCTTCCTGATACGTTTACAGTATAATACCGATGCACTGAATGTGCCATTTTTTCTACCTGTTTTTTGACTTATCCCGATGATTATTTCCGCCCCAAACGAGCGCCGCTTCGGCGGCATTTCCCGACTCTACGGCCCTGCCGCCCTGCAACGCTTTGCCCAAGCCCATGTTTGCGTGGTGGGCGTGGGCGGCGTGGGCTCTTGGGCGGTGGAGGCGCTGGCGCGCAGCGGCATCGGCCGGCTCACGCTGATTGATTTGGACAACGTGGCCGAATCCAACACCAACCGCCAGCTCCACGCGCTCACCGACAATTTCGGCCTGCCCAAAGTAACCGCGCTGCACCGGCGTATCCTGCAAATCAACCCCGCCTGCACCGTACATGAAATCGAAGATTTTGTGGACGCGGAAAACGTGGGCACGCTTTTTGCCGAGCCGTTTGATTTTGTAATCGATGCCATCGACCAAGTGCGCGTGAAAGCCGCCATGGCCGCTCATTTTGTGGCGAAAAAGCAAGCCTTTGTGGTGTCCGGCGGTGCAGGCGGCCAGCGCGACCCCGCCCTCATCCGCCGCGCCGACCTCGCCCGCACCACCCACGACCCGCTGCTTTCCAACCTGCGCTACACCCTGCGCCGCCGCCACGGCTTTCCGCGCAATCCAAAAGAGCGCATGAAAGTGAGCTGCATTTATTCCGAAGAAAACGTTACCCCACCGCAAACCGACGCCGCCTGCGAAACCGATGCCGCACCGCAAGGATTGTCTTGCGCGGGCTACGGCGCGAGCATGCTGGTTACCGCCGCCTTCGGCCTGTTTTGCGCACAGGCAGCGATAGAACACTTGGCCGCACAAGTGAAATAATCTATAAACTCTCCATGAAACCAAACCCATCATATTTGGCGTAAATGGTTGCGGCTGTACCTCTCTGCTGGCGCAGCCGAACGGAGCACGATTTTTCGGGAAACAAGGGCTTGCATTTTCGAAGCGGCGAAGCCGCAAGTGGCGAGCCCGCCCGAAAAACCGTGCGGAGTGAGGGAAGTTTGGCGAAGCCAAACCTGTGCCCGCAGTCGCCTTTCTTTTGCTTCCTTTTCTTTGGCGAAGCAAAGAAAACGAGGTCTCCGGAGGAGGGCGAGTTTCTACGGAGTAAGAACGAAACCTTCGCTAGAAGGGTTCGTTTTAACGAGGTTAAAACAAGACCTCTGCAAGAGGACTTGTTTTTACGCAGCTAAACGAATGCCCCGCACCGGCATGAGGTGCAAGGGTGAACGGGGTAAGTATGGTGAAGGCTATCTGAAATTTAACAGGCCTCCTTCGATCACTCCATCCAAAAACATTTACGCCAATTCTTGTAAAAAATCCAACCCAAAAGGAAAACCATGTTCCCCATCGAACTCAAAGCCCTGCGCCGCAATCTCGGCCTTACCCAAGCCGAAGCCGGCCAGGCTCTTGCCACCAATGTCGATTTTCCCCACGGCGCTTCCGCCGAAGAATGGGCGCAATGGGAAAACGGCACCGCCCCCATCCCCCTGCACGTGGTTCGCGCCGTAGAAACCCGCCTCAACCAGAAATACCAAGCCATCGACCAATATGCCGAGCAACTCGAAGCCCAAATGCAGGGCGGCGATGCGGTGGTGGTGCTGTGGTATCCCGAGCCGAAGGCCTGCCCCGACCTGGCCTCTTGGCGCATCAGCCAAAGCGTGGCCGGAGAAGTGGCCGCTATGGGCGGTCGGGTAATCACCTTCGATGCTCAGAGGCAGGATCGAACTGCCGACACCCCCGACAACCGCCAACGCTGGGCGCAGGAGCAATTTGAGCAAACCCGGTGAACCGGGCTGACATCCGAAAGGCTACCTGAAAAATTCATGGCCAACCGAACTTCCGCCGCAGCCGCACTTCCGCACTGCCTCGAATCAAAAGCCCGGCCGGCTTGCCATGGCCCTGCAGGATTCTGCAGGGCCGATTTTTCAGGTAGCCTTTTCCTTATTTCAACAACGCCCGAATATCCTCGGGCTGATACACCCGCACCCGCTCCGCTGGCGGATTCAGCGCGGTACGGCGCATGGCTTCGGCCAGCTCGGCCATATGCAGCGGGCGCTGGCTTTTAAACAGGCCGGCAGCCGTGATGAAGTTGGCGCAATGTACAAAAAGGCGTTCGGATACGCGCGTGCTGCCGGGACGAATCAGCAGCGGCGGGCGGAAGATGACGAGGTGCGGAAAACCGAGTTCGGCCAAGGCCGCTTCAAGCGCGCCCTTCATGCGGGGGTAGAAAAAACGGGAGTGCGCATCCGCGCCGAAGGCGGACACCAACACCAAGGTTTGCGCACCGTTTTGCCGGGCGGCGCGGGCGAAGGCGAGGTTGGCTTCATAGTCGATTTGCCATTGCGCCTCTTTGCCGCCTGCATCTTGCAAAGTCGTGCCCAAACAGGCAAATACGGTGTCGCCGCGCACGCTCTCCGCCCAAGTTTGCGGCTGAGAGAAATCGATGATGTGGCTGTGCAATTTTTCGTGGGCAAACGCGGGAGCGCGGCGGCCGAAACTGTGGATTTGCGCCACCTGCGGCGTATCCGCCAGAAGCGGCAGCAGCGCTTGGCCGGTGGCGCCCGTAGCGCCGATGATGAGGGCTTGCATAAGGTTTCCTTGTGATGGTGCGGATGGGTAATATAGTGAATTAACAAAAAACCAGTACCGCGTTGGCTCGCCTTGCCGTAACGTGTGTACTGTCTGCGGCTCGCCGCCTTGTCCTGATTTTTGTTAATCCACTATAAAGGCGCGTTGCCTGCCTCCGATATTGGTATGGCAGCTTAAAATCGCCATGCTACGGCATTGGCCCGCCTTGCCGCGCTTGCGTACTGCCTGCGGCTTATCGCCCGGTATCGGAAATTCAGTCGGTTTACTATTAAGGCTACCTGAAAACCGCTGGCAAAGGGTTTTCAGGTAGCCTTATGAGTTCGGCAGCCCAAGATTTTCAGGTAGCCTCTATCACGCAAGCAAAGGCTGGCTGCAGGCTGCTAAATCCAGCCCAGCGTATTGGCAAACACCAGCAAAATCGCCACCGGCGCGAGGAAGCGCAGGGCGTTGAGCCACAGTACAATCACGGCCTGCGGCACGCTGCTGCCTTCGCGCATATGCTCTAACACATCGCTCTTCTGCCGTATCCAGCCCACAAACACCGCCACCAAGAGCGAGCTGATCGGCATAATCAGCGCGGTAATCATGTAGTCCCATAAGTCAAACAGCGTTTTGCCAAACAGCTTCCATTCGGAGAGCACACCGAACGAGAGTGCGGAGGGAATGCCGACAATAAAAATTGCCGTACCGATCAGCCAAGTGGTTTTGCTGCGTTTGCTTTCGTCTTCGCGGATGGCGGCGGCAATCACGGTTTCCAGCATAGAGAAGGCGGAAGTGAGCGTGGCAAACACCACCAGCAGCATAAACACGGCAAACAGAATTTGCCCCAGCGGCAGCTTCATAAACACCGCGGGCAGCACCACGAAAATCAGCCCCGGCCCCTGCCCCGGCTCAAAGTTGAAAGCGAACACAGCGGGGAAAATCACCAAGCCGGCCAACAGAGACACCAGCAAATTCATCCACATAATGCTATTGCCGGAGCGGAACAAATCCTGTTTTTTGTCCAAATAGGCGGCATAAGTAATCATGGTAGACACGCCCAGGCTCAGCGCGAAAAAGGCCTGCCCCAGCGCGGTGAGCATGGTTTGCGGCGTGAAGTGCGACCAATCAGGCTTGAGTAGGAAGGAGATGCCCGCCGTCGCACCATCCAGCGTGAGCGAGCGCACCGCCAGCAATAACAGCAACACAAACAGCGCGGGCATCATGTATTTGTTTGCCCGTTCGATGCCTGCCGCAATGCCGCTTTTCACCACCCACACCGTCATCAGCATAAACAGCCCCTGATAGGCGATTGAGCCGGCCGGGCTGGAAATCGTGCTGCCGAACAGCGCGCCGAAATCTGCATTTTGGTGGATGCTGCCGTCAAACGCGTGCACCACATAATTCAATACCCAACCGCCCACCACACTGTAGAACGACAGCAAAATAAAGCAGGCAAACACGCCCATGCGCCCGATCCACGGCCACAGGCTGTTCGGCGCGAGCGTTTTAAACGCATCCACCGCGTTTTTGCCGCTCTTGCGGCCGATATAAAACTCGGCCAGCTGCACCGGCAGCGCCACCAAAACGGTGAAAATCAAAAACATCAGCACAAACACCGCACCGCCGTTGGTGCCGGCGGTGTAGGGGAATTTCCAAATTGCGCCCAAGCCGATGGCAGAGCCAGCAGCAGACAAAATAAAGCCGATTTTAGACGACCAAGAAGCAGGGGATTTCATAAAACTGCAATAATCCAAAACGATTCAGAATGGCGCGATTTTAACAAAAACAAACATCCCAACCGCCGCCAGAACTGTACTGCTGCCGCATTACGCAGTTTTCCTGCCCAAATCGGCTGGCATACAAGCTCGGCTGACAGATGTTTTCTATATTTATAGCATTTTATGCCATATAAAATTATAAATAGCAAGTTAATTGCTTAAATAATATATTCTAGATTATCAAACAGATAGTTATACCAATATCCCTAGTTTTAGCTGCTTATAAAACGGGCAACATAAAGGCTACCTGAAAGTTCAGGTAGCCTTTAATCTAGAAGTGCCGCAAACCAAGGCAATCAAAAGTGCTATAGCTATATAAAGCTAAGCCATCCGAACATCCGCATTATGCCCTACCAAACATTCTTTCGCCTGAAGCACCTGCCGCCTTCAACAAGCAAATAAAAACCACTTGCAAACAAAAATAGTTCGCACTAATATGCCGCCCTATCATGCAAAACGAAAACCGTCTTTTATCCCCGATTGCGCTCTTATTCGTGATCGCTGCCCATGCCCTGCTGTATTGGCTGCTGACCTCGATTAAACCGCCGGAACTGCCGCCCGAACCGCCCGGGCTGAGCTTTGTTGATCTCGGCGAGATAGGTGGCGGCGGGGGTGGCGGCGGTACGGGTGGCGACACCATATCTGAAGACGAGCCGCCCGCCGGGCCACCGGAGCAAACCCCGCCCGAAGCACCCAAACCTGAACAGCCCAAGCCGCAGCCGGCCAAGCCCGTGCCAGAACAGCGCGCGCAAATCAAGCCGGTAGAACGGCAAGACAAACCTGCTAATATGGTTCAGCCCAAACCTGCCGAGCCAAAACCCGAGCCCAAACCGCAGCCTCAAGCGCAACCCCGCCCCGAACCCCAGCCGCAGGCGCAGCCTGAGCGGCCTATTGCCCCTGCCAACCCCGGTGCAGGCCATAGCGCCAACGCAGGCGGTGGCGGTGGCGGCAAAGGTACGCCTTCCGCCGGAGAAGGCGGTGGCAGCGGTGGCGGCAAAGGCACCGGTGTCGGCTCCGGCGAAGGCAGCGGACGCGGCCCCGGTTCCGGCTCCGGCGAAGGCGGCGACCACGGCAGCGGGCGTGGTACCGGCGATGGTTCCGGCACCGGACAAGGAGGTGGCGGCGACAGAGCGCCCACCCACCTTGGTGGCTACCTGAATAACCCGAAACCACCCTATCCGAAGCAATTAGAAGAAGATGGCATCAGCGGCACAGTAAAACTGCGCGTGATGGTAGAAGCCAACGGCAAGCCTTCCAGCGTGGAAATCGTTTCCGCCTCCCATCCGCTGTTCGGCAGATCGGCAGCCGACACCGTGCGTCAGAGCTATACCTTCGTTCCAGCCAAACGCAACGGCCAGCCTGTACGCCAGAGCTATACTTTTACCCTGCGTTTTAAAGCCCCTTCCAACTAAACCGATTAGCCAATCTCATTACCTTAATATTAGGAATATCATGAATTTAGGACACGTTTTCGCCCAAGGCGACATTGTATTGATTACCGTATTTCTGCTGCTGGTGCTGATGAGCATCCTTACCTGGTGGATCATCATCATGCGCAGCATCCGCCTGCACCAAGTGCGCCACGCCAATCGGGGCACGATTGAAGCCGTCGCCACCGTGGCCTCGCTTGATGAAGTGCTGCGCCTAGCCAAAGCCCATCCCTCCCCGCTGGCCGACCTCACCCAATCCGCCGTTCAGGCCGCGCGCCAATATCGCGCCAACCCCGCCAGCCAGCTCACCAGCATTCCCTTAGGCGACTATCTGGTGCAACACATCCGCCATAAAATGGACATTGCCAAACGCGGCCTCAACGGCGGGCTTACCATTCTCGCCTCCGTGGGCGCCACCGCCCCGTTTATCGGCCTGTTCGGCACGGTGTGGGGCATTTACCACGCGCTGGAAAACATCAGCCAGCAAGGCCAGGTAAACATCGCCACCGTGGCCGGCCCCATCGGCGAAGCGCTGGTGGCCACCGCCGTCGGTCTGTTTGCCGCCATCCCCGCCGTGCTGGCCTACAACTTCATCGTGTTCGGCAACAAACAGGTGGTGCAGGATATGGATGCCTACGCCTACGATTTGCACGTTAAGATTATGAACGACAAGGAGTAAGAGCATGGCCTTCGGTTCGATGAACGGCGGCGACGATTCGCCCATGGCCGACATCAACGTTACCCCGCTGGTAGACGTGATGCTCGTGCTGCTGATTGTATTCATGATCACCATGCCGGTGATGACCCACTCCATCCCGCTGGAACTGCCCACCGCCTCGGCCAAGCAAGTGGCGGAAAACACCGCCCAGCCCAAAGACCCGCTGCGCCTTTCCATTGCCGCCGACGGCAGCTACCACTTGGCCGAAGGCGAGAAAATCAGCCTGCAGGACTTGGAAAGCCGGTTGCAAGAGCTGGCCAAAACCAATCCCGACCAAGTGATTGCCATCGCCGCCGATAAAAACGCCCAGTTCGACCACGTGGAAAAAGCCCTCAGCGCCGTACGCGACGCCGGCCTGAGCAAAGTCGGCTTCGTTACCGAAGAAAAAGACCGCGCCCAGCCGCAGCAGTAAACCACTGCCTAGGCCAATAAAAGGCTACCTGAAAACCTAACAGCGCAGAAATTTTGCTGCGCTGCGTTTTCAGGTAGCCTTTT
>CAUPYH010000035.1:0-17720 GCA_963515595.1 uncultured Eikenella sp.
GCTGCGCCAAGTGATGGGCTACCTGAAACTGCCGCCCGCGCCCGCAGTGGATAAGTCGAAAGAGCTGCTTGGTTGGGCAGTGCAACACTGGCGGCTGCAAGCCGTGCCTACCCGGCCGATAGTGGCCGAGGCTACCTGAAAATCGGATTGGGCGGAGAAACCAAGGTTTTCAGGTAGCCTTTCCGCTTATCCCATCTGTCCCGCCGAACCCCCCGTTGCTCCCGCTGCTCGGTGCGGAGTAAACTGCCGCCTTTTTCGCCTGCCGCACTTCGGCTAAGGAAATACCGTGCTTTACCAAATCATCGCACTCCTGCTTTGGAGCAGCGCCTTCATTGCGGCCAAATACGCCTACACCATGACCGATCCGCTCCTGATGCTGCTGTGCCGCCTGTTGCTGGCTGCTATCTTGGTGCTGCCTGCCGCGCTGCGCTTCGGGCGCAGTTTGGAAAAACGGCATTGGCGGCCGCTGCTGTGGCTGACGTTTTTAAACTATGTGGTGGTGCTCGCCATGCAATTTGTGGGGCTGAAATACACCTCTGCCACCAGCGCTTCCACCATCGTCGGGCTTGAGCCGCTGTTGATGGTATTTATCGGCCACTTCTTTTTCCGCGACTTTGCCCGCTGGTATCACTGGTTGTGCGGGCTGGCGGCCTTTGCCGGGGTGGCGCTCCTGATTGCTGGCAGCGGCGGGGAAGGCGACATCAGCCTGTTCGGCTGCCTGATGGTGTTCGGTGGCGGTGCGGTGTTTTGCACCACCATGCGCCCCACGCAGCGGATGATTGCCGAAATTGGCGCGCCTGCCTTCACCTCGCTTTCCATGGCCGTGGCGCCGCTGCTGTGCCTGCCGGTGAGCCTGGCCTTTGCCGACAGCCTGCACATCGATTGGAACCTGCCCGGCGCGCTGGGGCTGCTTTATTTGGGCGTGTGTTGCAGCTGGCTTTCCTACACGCTGTGGAACAAAGGCATGACCAGCGTGTCGGCCAACTTCTCCGGCATGCTCATCGCCTCCGAGCCGGTGTTCGGCACGCTGCTGGCGGTGCTGGTGTTGGGCGAGCGCGTTTCCGCGCTGTCGTGGCTGGGCATTGCGCTGGTGATTGCCGCCACTGCAGCTTCGGTGGCAATGCCGAAACTGCTGGCACGCCGGCAGATGGCGTGAAGCTGGCTGCGGGCGGTGTTGCTGTTGGCATATTTGATTTATGCCAAAGGCTACCTGAAAGTGTTTCGAAACACTTTCAGGTAGCCTTTGGTTTGTTTGGTTCATATTCCCCAGCAGGCCTGCGGCTCGCCGCCTTGTCCCACTTTTCACTTTAATTCACTATATCTTCCGTAGGATGTGGGTGTAGGTTCAGGTAGCCCCATGCTACAGCCAAAACACTTCATTTCATGCAGCGTTGACATGCCACACCGTGACTGTACCGTTTGCGGCCGGCCAAGAAAGCTATATGCGACGCCAATAAGGCACAGCAGGCAAAAGGCTACCTGAAAACGGATTCAACCGCTTTTCAGGTAGCCTTTTCCTAGGCATTCAAGCCGGCATCAACCCGCCGCACGTTTTTCCAGCACGGCCACGCCGGGCAGTTGTTTGCCTTCTAGGAACTCCAAGAACGCGCCACCGCCGGTGGAGATATAGCTAATTTTATCGGCGATGCCGAATTTGGCGATAGCGGCCAGGGTGTCGCCGCCGCCGGCGATAGAGAAGGCGCGGCTTTCGGCAATGGCTTCAGCCATCACGCGCGTGCCTTCGGCGAAACGGTCAAACTCGAACACACCCACCGGGCCGTTCCACACAATCGTGCCGGCTTCGCGCAGCAGCGCGGCAAGCGAGGCGGCGGATTGCGGGCCGATGTCGAGAATCATATCGTCTGCGGCCACCTCGGCCACAGCTTTGGTTTCGGCTACGGCATCGGCGGCAAAGGCTTTGGCGCACACCACGTCTTGCGGCAGCGGCACGGCGCCGCCTTTGGCTGCCATTTTTTCGGCCACGGCGCGGGCTTCGGCGGCCAAGTCGGCTTCGGCCAAGGAGTTGCCGATGGGCTGCCCGGCGGCGAGCAGGAAGGTGTTGGCGATGCCGCCGCCCACGATCAGCTGGTCTACTTTATCGGCCAGGCTGTTGAGAATGGTGAGTTTGGTGGACACTTTGCTGCCGGCCACAATCGCCACCAGCGGGCGGGCGGGGTTTTTCAGTGCCTTGCCCAGCGCGTCCAATTCGGCGGCCAGCAAAATGCCGGCGCAGGCAACGGGCGCGGCTTCGGCCACGGCCACCAGCGAGGCTTCGGCACGGTGCGCGGTACCGAAGGCGTCGTTCACATAAATATCGCACAGCGCGGCATAGGCCTGGCCGAGCTCGGCGTTGTTTTTCTTCTCGCCTTTGTTCACGCGCACGTTTTGCAGCATCACCACTTCGCCGGGCTGCGGGCGCGGCGGGTTTTGCTGCCAATCGCTGCTCACGGGCACGGTAAGGCCGAGCAGGCTGCCCAAATGCGCGGCCACGGGCGCGAGGTCGTCTTCGGGCTTGAACTCGCCTTCAGTGGGGCGGCCGAGGTGGCTCATCAGGATAACGGCCGCGCCGTTTTCCAGGCAGTAACGTACGGAGGCAAGCGAGGCGCGGATGCGGGTGTCGTCGCCGATTTTGCCGTCTTTAATCGGCACGTTCAGGTCGGCACGGATCAGCACGGTTTTGCCGCGCACGTTTTGTTCGGTGAGCTTGAGGAAGGACATGGTTATCTCTTTTGGTTTTATAGTGAATTAAATTTAAACCAGTACAGCGTTGTCTCGCCTTGCCGTACTATTTGTACTGTCTGCGGCTCGCCGCCTTGTCCTGATTTAAATTTAATTCACTATAGTTATTTGGTTGGAAAAATCGGGCGGCTGTGCCAGCCGCGTAAAACGCCGCCATTATCTTATAAACGGTTGGGCGGCGCAAACGGGCGAAATGGGGCAGTTTGGTTTTCAGGTAGCCTTGTCTAATCCTCCCATCCCTAGTAAAAAAGCAGGCTTTTCAGCCTGCTTTATCTATGCCCGATTGGGCGGTTCAAAGCTTATTCGATGCTCACCTTGCCGCTGGGTTCAGCACGGTGTTGTTGTTTTTTCTCTTTGTGTTTGAGTACGGCGCGGTCGAGTTTGTCTACCAAGAGGTCGATGGCGGCATACATGTCTTTGTCGGTTTGGTCGAGGTGCAGGTCTTTGCCGGCCATATGCCAATCCACTTCTGCTTTTTGCACCAGTTTGTCCACCGATAGGGTAACGGTGGCGGAAATCACGTTGTCGCTGTGTCGGACGATGCGTTCGAGTTTACCGCTGATGTAATCTCTCAGGGCTTCGGTAACCTCGATGTTGATTCCGTTGATTTTCAGGTTCATAGCTCACTCCTTTACAGGTGGGTTGGCTGCGCGCGGCGGCAAGCTAGGCTTTCTGCTTGCGTTGGTGCGCAGGCGGGAAATTCAGTTCTTCGCGATATTTGGCTACGGTGCGCCTGGCGAGCACGATGCCTTGCAGGGCGAGCCGGTCGGACATGGCTTGGTCGGAGAGCGGTTTGCGTTTGTCTTCGCCGGCAATCAGGCTCTCAATCAGGGCTTTCACGGCGTTGGCGCTGATGCCGTCGCCGTCTTCTTCGCTGCTGTAGGCGGCTGCCTGGCTGAAAAAATAGCGTAGCGGAAATACGCCTTGCGGGCAAGCCAAATATTTTTGGTTCACGGCGCGGGACACGGTGCTTTCGGCCAGGCCGAGGTTGGCGGCGGTTTCTTTAATGGTAAGCGGCACAAGGCCGATAGCACCGAAGGAGAAGAAATCGGCCTGACGCTCCAAAATGGTTTCGGCCAGCCGCAACACGGTGCTTTTGCGCTGCTCCAGCGAGCTTAGTAATACTTTAGCCTCATTGAGCTTTTGTTTCAACTCCGGCGCTTCGCTGCCGTATTCGGCGAGCAGGTCGGAATATTCCTGATTGAGCTGCACCTGCGGCCAGGCCTGGCGGTACATGCCCACCGTCCATTTGCCGGTTTCGGGGTCGGGGCGGATCCACACGTCGGGATCGACGTATTCGGTGTGGCCGGAGCCGGAAAGGCCGTAGGCGGGGAAGGGGTTGAGGGAGGCGACGAGGGCTTGGGCGGCTTCGATGGTGGCGGCGCTGTATTGGGGAAATTTTTTGCGCACTTGCGGCGGCAGGCTGCTTTTGGCGATGTCGGACAGGAAGTGTTTCACCAGCTGCACGGCGCAGAATACGGTGTCGTCCGGCTGCCGCCGCGCCAGTTGGAGCAGTAATGATTCGCCTAAATCGCGCGCGCCCACGCCGGGGGGGTCGAACTGCTGCAAATGGCGCAGGGCTTCGGCCATGTCGTCTTCATCGAGCATCCATTCGAGCGGGGAATTTTCCACGATGTCGGTGAGGCTGTCGTTCAGGTAGCCTTGGTCGTCGAGGTAGTCGATAAGCAAATGTACGCGGGCGGCCTGGTCTTCGTCTAGCGGGTGTTCGCACACCTGCTCGTGCAGCATGCGGCGGAAATCGGCTTCGTCGGCCACGGTTTCCCACACGTCGCTCTCTTCCATGCTGTTGGTTTTGCGGGTAACCGGTATGGCGGCGGAATAATGGGGTTCGGGCTCGCCGCTGTCGGCCGGGTCGTGTTCCGGCCGTTCGAGCAGGGGGTTGTCGGCCAGCCAGCTTTCCACTTCTTCGGCCAATTCCAGCGACGACATATGCAAAATGCGCAATGATTGCTGCTGCTTCTGGTTGAGCTGCTGGGTTTGGCGCAGTTTGAGTTTGACGGATTGCTGGGTCATTTGAGGCTACCTGAAACCTTAGTAATCGAAGTTTTCACCCAAATACACGGCACGTACTTCTTCATTGCCCACCAATTCTTCGGGGCGGCCGCTGGCCAGCACGGCGCCGTTGTTGATGATATAGGCCCGGTCGCAGATGCGCAGGGTTTCGCGCACGTTGTGGTCGGTAATCAGCACGCCGATGCCGCGCTGTTTGAGGAAGTTGATGATGTTTTGAATGTCGATAACGGCAATCGGATCAACGCCGGCGAAGGGTTCGTCCAACAGGATGAAACGCGGGCTCATGGCCAGCACGCGGGCGATTTCCACGCGGCGCCGTTCGCCGCCGGAGAGGGCGGGGGCGGGGCTTTGCCGCAAGTGGGTAATGTTCAGGTCGCCCAGCAGGTCGTTAAGGCGCGATTCGATGGTATGGCGGTCGGTTTCGTGCAATTGCAGGATGGCGCGGATGTTTTCTTCTACCGTCATCTTGCGGAAAATTGAGGCTTCCTGCGGCAGATAGCCCAGGCCTAAGCGGGCGCGCTGATACACGGTCATGTGGCGCAGCTCGTGCTCGTCTAGCCGGATGGTGCCGTGATCGGCAGCCACCAGGCCGACAATCATATAAAAGCTGGTGGTTTTGCCCGCGCCATTGGGGCCGAGCAGGCCGACTACTTCGCCGCTTTCGATATCGAGCGAGAAATCCTGCACCACTTGGCGCTGTTTGAAGCTTTTGCGCAGCTGTTTAACGCTGAGGCGGCTGTGCGGTGTGGTCATGGTTTGGTTTTCCCTTGTGTTTGTTGGGTATCACGAGCAGCGCTGAGGCTACCTGAAAAATAGGGCTGCCATACGCGGTTTCAATGTGCGGCAGGGTTTTGCAGCTGCATCATTTGGTCGCGCTGCACCTGCAACACGCCCGGTACGCGTTCCAGGCGATGGATGGCCTGCACCATCTCCTGCGGCGGCGGGATGCGGGCGGCAATGCCGTTGATGTTTGTATAACGGTACACCAGCTCGGCCTGCATTTCGCGCACGGCTTGAAGCAGCGGCTCCGCGCCGACGGCGGGGTCGTATAACACAATCAGCACGCGGTTGGCAGCTTGCCGTTCCGGCTGGGCGCCGGACATGCTTGGCGCAACGGTAGCGGCAGGCTGCGGGGCAGCGCAAGCGGTAAGCATGGCTAGGCAGGCGAGGAGGAGGACGCGGATATTCATGGTTGCTTGGTTTTCGGTTTCGGGCAGCTTGTGCGGCATGGGGCTACCTGAACATTCTGTTCAGCGATGCAAAAAGCGTTTTATTTTTCAGGTAGCCTCAAATGCGGGCTGCCCGAAACTGTTTGAGGCTACCTGAAGCCGGTATTGCAGGCTTTCAGGTAGCCTGTTTCCTAATCTTGGCGTTGTTCTGCGTGAGGCGGAAGCTGTCGTCTATCAGTTGGCGGATCAGCGCGTCGTCGGCCTGTTCCAATTCGATGCTCAGCCAGTGTTCTTTGCTAATGTGGTAGGCAGGCAGGATGCCGGCTTGGGCGCGCATGGCGCCGATGTGTTCGGGGCGGCATTTCACATTGAGCAGGGGCACGGTGCGGCCGGGGGTGCGCCCGAGCTTTTCCGCCGGCACGGGCAGGTACACGCCAAACCATTTGTGGCTGCCGCCGTGGCGGAATACGGCGTATTCGGGGAAGCGGGAAAAGGGATGGTCGGGCGCGGCGCGGTAGCGTTCGGCCATTTCGGCAAACAGGGTTTCGGCCTTCATCCCGCCTCCGTTATTTCTGTTGCGGCTGGATGGTGATGCTCACGCGGCCTTTGTTGGCGTTGCTGCGGCTGCCGCCCAGCACGGTATAAACTTCGGTGCGGGTGTTGTAGGTAATGGTGTCGCCGCTGGCCCGGTCGCCGCCGCGTTCGAGCTTGGCGCCACCGCTGAGTTTCACAATGCCGGTGGCGGATTGGTATTCCACGCGGGCGGCCTGGCCTTTCACGGTGCCTTGGCGGTCGAGCTGCTGGCCGAAGTGTACGGGGCTGCCGGAGGCGGTCATGGTTTGCGCGCCATCAGCGGCTTTCACCACGCGCACTTTGGCGGCACGGATATACATGGTGCCCTGTTGGATAACCACGTTGCCGGAAAATTCGGTGCTGCGGTTGCCTTGGTCGAGCGAGCCTTGGTCGGCTTCGATTTGGATGGGCTGGTTGCGGTCGGAGGTAAGCGCAGAAGCCGCGGCGGGCAACAGCAGGGCGGCAGCAAGGAGGAGGGCGCGGGCGGGTTTAATTTTGTTGTTTGGGGTCATAAATCACGGCCTTAATGCGGGAGGAGAGGTTGAGCAATCCTTGTTTGTGGTTGTAGGTCATACCTTGGGCGGTGCCGTGGGAGGCGCCGTATTGATAGTTCACCAAATCTTGGGTGTGGGCGGTTTGGGTTTGGGTGTTGACGGTGAGACTGTCGGTTTTAAGGCGGCCGGCGGGCTGGCCGTTCATAGCGGGTTTGTCGAACACCACGTTTTTCTCAAATACCACTTGGTTCTCGCCGCCGATATAGTGTGCCTGATCAGCGGTGATGCGGTACACCATCTGCCCGCCTTGCGAAAACATCACGTTGGGTTCGGCCAGGTAGCCGTCTTGGCGGTTGGGAAACTGCCAGGCGCGGGTGGCGGTAAGCTGCTGGGCCAGGCTGCCGTCGGCAGCGAAGCGGCGGCCTCGGATGCCGAAAATCTGGTATTGCGGCTCGTGCGGGTCGAGCGGGGTTTCTTCAGTTTCGAGCTGGCTGATGCGGTCGAGCCAAAAGCTCACGCCGCCGAGCGCGAGTGCCAACACCAGCGGAAACCACCAGCCGCCGAATCGTTTAATCATTCTGTGTATTGCTCCCAAGCGGTTTTCAGGTAGCCTTTGGCCTGCATGATGACTTCGCACAATTCGCGTACGGCACCGGCGCCGGCCGGGCGGCGGGTGATGTAGGCAGCGTGTTGCAACACCCATTCGTGCGCTTCAGGCACAGCAGCAGGCAGGCCGCAACGCACCATCACAGGCAAATCCACCACGTCGTCACCGATGTAGGCGCATTCGTGTTCGGCCACGCCGGCGGTTTCGCGCAATTCGGCGTAGGCAGCGCGTTTGTCGCTGATGCCTTTGAAGTAGTGATGGATGCCGAGCTGTTTGGCGCGCACGGCCACAGAAGGGGCATCGCGGCCGGTGATGATGGCGGTTTGCACGCTGCATTGATGCAGCATTTTGATGCCGTGCCCGTCGAGCGTATGGAAGGCCTTGATTTCTTCACCGTTGTCGCGGATGAAGATGCGGCCGTCAGTGAGCACGCCGTCCACGTCCATAATCAGCAGTTTGATTTCGGCGGCGCGGCGGCGCAGGTATTCGGGCAGTTCAGGCAGAATAGGGCTCATGCGGGCAATCTCAATTTCGAATTAGACCCATGATAACATGCTCTAGCACGGGCACAAACCCGTTCGGCATGGTTTTTGCTTGGCGCGGCGGAGTAAAGAAAAGGCTACCTGAAAACATCAAATGGTTTTCAGGTAGCCTTTTTTGGGTTTGAGGTGCAGTAATAATATGATAACAATAGAAAATATATTTCCATCTAGCCTATTCGGTCTAGTATCTTGCTTGTACGGGCCACTTCAGCAGCAATCGGCTTGACGCCTAGCGTACTTCATCCGAGCTTGCGCTTTCATCTCATCAAAATACCAACCTGAGCTTCATCAAAACATCAGTTCAGTTCGTTAAACCTTTGTTTTCACCCTATTGAAGCCTGTGTTTTCAGGTAGCCTTTTTCATTCTCAATTGCATTTATTTTGTTCTCCTTCCGCAGGTTATTTGCAAGTTTCTTTACGCATATTGACTTATTCTGTTGTTTTCCAGTATAAGCAAAACCAGGTTGCTCGTTTTTACAGCAGGCGGCCATAGCTGAAGCACTTATTTTTTCATACCAGGCGGCGAGCCGAAGGCAGTACAAGCAGTATGGCAAGGCAAGCCACCGCGGTAAGAAGAAATAGGTGCTTTAGCGATACACCATCAAACCGCCCCGAGGCGGTTTAGGAAATCAAAGATAACAACTAAGGAGCAGCTCATGAACCCGATGTATATCACCTTCGGCATCTATTTGGTTGCCGTTCTGTTAATCGGCCTCGCGGCCTATTTCTCCACCCGCAATTTTGACGACTATATCCTCGGCGGCCGCAGCTTGGGCCCGTTTGTTACTGCCATGTCGGCCGGGGCTTCGGATATGTCCGGCTGGCTGCTGATGGGCCTGCCGGGCGCAGTGTATTTGAGCGGCCTGAGCAAATCTTGGATTGCCATCGGCCTGATTATCGGCGCGTACCTCAACTGGCTCTTGGTGGCCGGGCGGCTGCGCGTGCACACCGAATACAACAACAACGCGCTCACCCTGCCCGATTATTTCCACCACCGCTTCGGTGCGCACGGGCAGGCGATGAAAGTAATCTCCGCATTCATCATTCTGTTTTTCTTCACCATTTACTGCGCTAGCGGCATTGTGGCCGGTGCCCGCCTGTTCCAAAGCCTGTTTACCGACATGAGCTACACCAGCGCCATGTGGCTGGGCGCGGGCGCCACCATTGCCTACACCTTTATCGGCGGCTTCTTGGCGGTGAGCTGGACAGACACTGTGCAGGCCACGCTGATGATTTTCGCCCTGCTGCTCACGCCGGTGATGGTGTATTTGGGTGCGGGCGGCGCAGATGAAGTTTCCGCCATCATCCAAGCCGCTGCTGCTACCAGCGGTAAGGAATACGGCAGCCTGCTGCACGGCACGACCTTCATCGGCATCATTTCCACCGCCGCCTGGGGCTTGGGCTACTTCGGCCAGCCACACATTCTGGCACGCTTCATGGCCGCCGAAAGCGTGAAATCGCTGGTGGGCGCACGCCGTATCGGCATGACTTGGATGATTTTGTGCTTGGGCGGCGCAGTGGCCGTGGGCTATTACGGTATCGCCTACTTTGGTGCTCACCCCGAGCAAGCTGCTGCCATGCAGGGTAACCATGAGCGCGTATTCATCGCCTTGTCCACCCTGTTGTTTAACCCGTGGATTGCCGGCGTGATTTTGAGCGCGATTCTGGCTGCCGTGATGTCTACTTTGTCTTGCCAGCTTTTGGTGTGTTCCAGCGCCATCACCGAAGACTTCTATAAAGGCTTCCTGCGCCCGAACGCGCCGCAGAAAGAATTGGTGTGGATTGGCCGCATCATGGTGCTGGCCGTGGCTATTATCGCCATCCTGATTGCCGCCGACCCCGAAAGCAAAGTGCTGCAACTGGTGGAGTTTGCCTGGGCAGGCTTCGGCGCGGCATTCGGCCCCATCGTTATCCTTTCCCTGTTCTGGAAACGCATGACCGCCAACGGTGCATTGGCAGGCATGATTGCCGGCGCGGCCGTGGTGGTGTTGTGGGTGCAGGTGGTGAATCCTGCGCTGGACAACGCCGGCATGGCTACGCTGTATGAAATCATCCCCGGCTTCATCGCCTGCGGCCTGACTGCCGTGGCCGTATCGCTGGTTGGCAAAGCACCTTCCGAGGAAATCTGCCAACGCTTCGAAAAAGCCGATGCGGATTACCGCGCCGCAAAATAAAGGGCGGCAAAAGGCTACCTGAAAAGTTTTCAGGTAGCCTTCAAACTGCCCGTATCAAAAGGCTTCAGGCTAGCTGAAACCGCTCCCAGCCTTTTCAGGTAGCCTTTACCCGATTAACCAACCGCCTCCCCTGCCAAACATTCTTTCACATTATCCGCAGTTTGGTTTATGATGCCGTTTTACCGACGTTCAAACCAAGCAGCTATTCATAACGAAACAGAGGCTACCTGAAAAGCGGTTTATCGGGCAGCCCCACCAACCACGGAGACCAACCATGTTCCAGTTTGCCCACCCCCAACAAACCAGCCTGCGCCAAGCCGTTACCGATGCCTACCGCCGCGACGAAGTTGAAGCCGTGCAGGATATGCTCGAACGCGCCCAGATGAGCCAAGACGAGCGTACCGCCGCCGACCGGCTCGCCCGCCGGCTGGTGAAGCAGGTGCGTGAAGAGCGGCGCCGCGCCAGTGGGGTGGACGCATTGATGCACGAGTTCTCCCTTTCCAGCGAAGAAGGCATCGCCCTGATGTGTTTAGCCGAAGCCCTGCTGCGCATTCCCGATAAAGCCACCCGCAACAAACTCATCCACGACAAAATCTCCGGCGGCGACTGGAAAAGCCACCTCGGCAACAGCCCCTCTCTATTTGTAAACGCTGCCGCCTGGGGCTTGCTGGTAACCGGCAAACTTGCTGCCGCCCCCAGCGGCCAGAGCCTCGGCAATGCGCTCACCCGCATCGTGAGCAAAGGCGGCGAGCCGCTCATCCTCAAAGGCGTGGACTACGCCATGCGCATGCTCGGCAAACAGTTCGTTACCGGCCAAACCATCGAAGAAGCCCTGAAAAACGGTAAAGAACGCGAAAAACTCGGCTATCTCTATTCCTTCGACATGCTCGGCGAAGCCGCCATGACCGAAGCCGATGCCGAACGCTATTATCAAGACTACGTCAACGCCATCCACGCCATCGGCCAAGATGCCGCCGGCAAAGGCATTTACGAAGGCAACGGCATTTCCGTCAAACTCTCCGCCATTCACCCGCGCTATTCCCGCGCCCAACACGACCGCGTGATGAACGAGCTGCTGCCACGCCTGAAAGAATTGTTCCTGCTCGGCAAAAAATACGATATCGGCATCAATATCGACGCCGAAGAAGCCAACCGCCTCGAACTCTCGCTCGATTTGATGGAAGCCCTGGTTTCCGACCCCGACCTGGCCGGCTACCACGGCATCGGCTTCGTGGTGCAGGCTTATCAGAAACGCTGCCCCTTCGTAATCGACTATTTAATCGACCTCGCCCGCCGCAACAATCAGAAGCTGATGATCCGCCTGGTGAAAGGCGCATATTGGGACAGCGAAATCAAATGGGCGCAAGTGGACGGCATGAACGGCTACCCCACCTACACCCGCAAAGTCCACACCGACATCTCCTACTTGGCCTGCGCACGCAAACTGCTCGACGCGCAAGACGCCGTATTCCCGCAATTCGCTACCCACAACGCCTACACCCTGGCCGTCATTTACCAAATGGGCAAAGGCAAACAGTTCGAACACCAATGCCTGCACGGCATGGGCGAAACCCTGTACGACCAAGTGGTCGGCCCGCAAAACTTGGGACGGCGCGTGCGCGTGTATGCACCGGTGGGCACGCATGAAACCCTGCTGGCCTACTTGGTGCGCCGCCTGTTGGAAAACGGTGCGAACACCTCGTTTGTAAACCAGATTGTGGATGAAAACATCAGCATCGACACCCTCATCCGCAGCCCCTTCGACACCTTGGCCGAACAAGGCATTCATCCCAACAACAGCCTGCCATTGCCGCGCAATCTGTATGGCAACGAACGCCTCAATTCGCAAGGCCTCGACCTGAGCAACGAAAGCACGCTGCAAGAGCTGCAAACCGTTATGAACAATGCCGCTGCCACGCCCTTGCATGCCGTGCCGCTTTTGGCCGTGGCCGCCCCAACCCAGGCCGCGCATGAAGTGCGCAATCCGGCCGACCACAGCGAAGTGGTGGGCAGCGCCGCCTTCGTGGAAGCCGCCGCCGTGCCGGAAATCATCGCCGCCGCCAAAGCCGCCGAAAGCAGCTGGGCTGCCGTTTCCGCCGCCGAACGCGCCAATATGCTGCGCCGCCTGGCCGACCTGATGGAAGCGCACATGCCCGAGCTGATGGCCTTGGCCGTGCGCGAAGCCGGCAAAACGCTGAACAACGCCATCGCCGAAGTGCGCGAAGCCGTGGATTTCTGCCGCTACTACGCCGACGAAGCCGAACACACGCTACCTGAAAACAGCCAAGGCGTGGGCACCATCGTTACCATCAGCCCGTGGAACTTCCCGCTGGCCATCTTCACCGGCGAAGTGGTGGCCGCATTGGCCGCCGGCAACACCGTGGTGGCCAAACCCGCCGAACAAACCAGCCTGATCGCCTACCGTGCCGTGCAGCTGATGCACGAAGCCGGTATTCCGCGCAACGTGCTGCAGCTTGTGCTCGGCGCAGGCGACGTGGGTGCCGCCCTCACGCAAGACGAACGCATCAACGGCGTGGTGTTCACCGGCTCCACCGAAGTGGCCCGCCTCATCAACCAATCGCTCGCCCGCCGCAGCGGCCAGCCCGTGCTGATTGCCGAAACCGGCGGCCAAAACGCCATGATTGTGGACAGCACCGCGCTGGCCGAGCAGGTATGCGTTGACGTACTTGCCTCCGCCTTCGACAGCGCCGGCCAGCGTTGCTCCGCCCTGCGTATCTTGTGCGTGCAGGAAGACGTGGCCGACCGCATGGTGAACATGATTCGCGGCGCAATGGACGAATTGCGCGTAGGCAATCCCGCCGAGCTGAGCACCGATATCGGCCCGGTTATCGATGCCGAAGCGCAGGCCAATCTGCAAAGCCATATCGACCGCATGAAAGGCATCGCCAAATCCAGCCACCAAATCAGGCTACCTGAAAATGCCGATAACGCCACCTTCATCGCGCCCACCCTGTTTGAATTGAACAATTTGAACGACTTGCAGCGCGAAGTGTTCGGCCCGATCCTACACGTTATCCGCTACCGCGCCGACGAGCTCGACCAGCTCATCGACCAAATCAACGCCAAAGGCTACGCCCTCACCGGCGGTATCCACAGCCGCATCGACGGCACGGTGGAACACATCCGCCGCCGCATCGAAGCAGGCAACCTTTATGTGAACCGCAACATCGTCGGCGCCGTGGTGGGCGTGCAGCCCTTCGGCGGCCACGGCCTCTCCGGTACCGGCCCCAAAGCCGGCGGCCCCTTCTACCTGCAACGCCTCAGCCGCCTCGACAGCTGGCGCACGCCCCCGCTCACCCGCAGCGGCCAGGCCGACGAAGACGCGCTCAACCGCCTGCAAACCCTGCTGCAAAGCCTACCGCTCACCCAAGAGCAGAAGCTGGACTTGGCCGGCAGCCTCGGCCGCGCCCGCGTACACACCCTGCGCCAAGCCGAGCAAGTGTTGCGCGGCCCCACCGGCGAACACAACGTGCTGGGCTGGCAGGCACCCAAACGTGTATGGCTCTACGGCGGCAGCCTGCCGCAAGCCTTCGCCGCCTGGATTGAGCTCGCAGGCTCCGGAATCACCGCGCTGGTAGACAGCCAGCACCCGCTCGCCGCCTACGCCAGCGAAGCGCCCGACCTGCTGGAAACCTCCGCCACCCCCGCTTCCGCCGACATCAGCCATGTGGTTGCCCTGGAAGAATTGCCGGTGGAAATCAAACAGGCACTGGCCGGCCGCGACGGCGCACTGGTGCGCATCATCAACGCCCAAAACGGCGTGGACGTGCTGCAGCTGTTTGAAGAAACCTCCTGCAGCATCAACACCACCGCCGCCGGCGGTAACGCCCACCTGATGGCCGCAGGCGATTAAACCGACACTTGTGTAGGCTAGAAAAAGGCTACCTGAAAAGTTTCAGGTAGCCTTTATTACTGTTCAAATGGAAATGGAGCAAGGCGGCAAGCAGCAGTAGTACTGCTAGAACGGCCAGGCAAACCAATGCAGGTTTCATTCACCATCTTGAAAATATAGTGGATTAAATTTAAATCAGGACAAGGCGGCGAGCCGCAGACGGTACACACGTTACGGCAAGGCGAGCCAACGCTGTACTGATTTAAATTTAATTCACTATATCAAATGCTTTGCTCGATGTTAAGTATCCGACCTATCGTATGTAGATAAGAAAAAGGCTACCTGAAACTTCTAGCTTCGCAGGAACTTTGCTGCGCTGTGTTTTGACTGCGTTGAAGCTGCGTTTTCAGGTAGCCTTCCATTGTGCTATGCGCCGCTCAATCCTGCCGCCGCTTTTCCCACAATTCCATTAGTGGCAACACCACCGCGCAGGCAACCGCGCCCACGACGAGGCCGGTGATTAGGTAGGCGAGTGTGCTGGTGAGGCCGCTGTCCCAGTGGTGTTCGTGCAGCCAATGGTGCAGCGCGCCCCAGTTGTGGACGAAGATGCCGCCGCCCACGAGGAACATGGCCAGCGTGCCAACGATGCTGACGCCGCGCATAAACCACGGCATAAACAAAATAATGGCTTTACCGGCAGCGGCGGTGGCCGGGCGGCGCATCAGGGCGAGGCCGAAATCGTCGGCCTTCACAATCACCGCCACAATGCCGTACACAAATATGGTGAGCCCGATGCCGACCAAGATCAGGCTGACGATTTGGGTGGTGAGCGAAGAGCCGGCCACCACGCCCAGGGCGATGATGACGATTTCGGCGGAGAGGATGAAGTCGGTGCGGATGGCGCCTTTGATTTTGGCGTTTTCGTCGATCAATTCGTCGGGCACGCTATGGGCGCTGCCGTCGCGGCGGTGCATCAGCTTGTGCAGCAGTTTTTCCACGCCTTCGAAACACAGATAGCCGCCGCCGAACATTAAAAGCGGCGTAATCAGCGCGGGCGCGAACACGGAAAGCAGCAGGGCGGCGGGAATCAGAATCAGCTTGTTCGCCAGCGAGCCTTTGGCCACCGCCCACACGATGGGCAGCTCGCGGTCGGCGCGCACGCCGGTTACCTGGTTGGCATTGAGCGCCAAATCGTCGCCCACCACGCCGGCGGTTTTTTTGGCAGCCACTTTGGTCATCAAGGCCACGTCGTCGAGCACGGAGGCGATGTCGTCGAGCAGGGTGAGGAGGGAGGAGAAAACCATTTTGAATCCTTGTGATATAAATTTCAGGTAGCCTTTTGGACATGGCGGAAGGCTACCTGAAAATCGTGATGCTGTTGTTTTTGGGTGTGTTGGGCTGGAATACGGCGGCATTATAGCCAAAGTGCTTGTTTCCTCATACGGCACCGGCTCGCCTTGCCGTACTGCCTGCGGCTTGCCGCTTTGCCCCGTGCTTAATTTCTGCCCGACGGGGTTAAAAATGCAGTTGCTACTCGTTAGTTTAAATGATCGGGTAAGGGAAACCCAAGATTTTTGTCCCCATACCAAGATAAATTTTCCTTTTTCCAATAATCTGTGTGAGACAGGATGACACCGAGTTTGATCATGGCCAAATAAATAGCTTGCAGCATATCTTCACCGATTACCCTTCCTTCATCCAAATAATCCTGTTTGCTTATTTTATATTGGCAAATATATGCTTTGTATTTGTTGGAAAAAAAGGGCTGATACAAGGTAATCTCAACAAGTTCGCCATTTCCTGTACGTAATTCTCTGTATCCTATGATTCTATGCATACATTCACCATACGGGCAGGTTGGCACGAAAGGTTACCTGAAAAATAGAAAATCCGGTTTCAGGTAGCCTTTATCATGCGGGCTTATTCGGGCTTGGCTTTCACCGCCATCAGCGTGTGCAGGCGGCGGTTGTCGGCGCGGGCCACGGTGAATTGCAAGGGGCCGATAACGGCTTTTTCGCCGCGTACGGGCAGATGGCCGAGCTCTTTAATCACCAGCCCGCCTATGGTGTTCACTTCTTCGTCGCTATAGTCCGTGCCGAAGAATTCGTTCACGTCTTCGATTTCGGTAACGGCGTTGATGCGCCAGCGGTCGGGGGAAACGGCGAAGATATTGTCCGCGCTGTCGTCTTCGTCGAATTCGTCTTCGATGTCGCCCAAAATCTGTTCGATTACGTCTTCCAGCGTGACCAGGCCGCTGATGCTGCCGTATTCGTCCACCACCACGGCCAGGTGGTTGTGCATATCGCGAAACTCTTTAAGCAACACGTTCAACGGCTTGCCTTCGGGCACGAACACGGCCGGGCGCAGCACGTTTTCAAGCTTGAACTGTTCGGGATTGAGGGTGTATTTGAGCAGGTCTTTGGCGTGCAGGATGCCGAGCACGTTGTCTTTATCGTCGGCAATCACGGGGAAGCGGGAGTGGGTGGTGCCCACCACATAGGCGATAATGCGGCTGATGCTGTCGCCGGCCTTCACCACGTCCATCTGGGCGCGGCTGATCATGGCGTCGCGCACTTCCAGCCCACGGAAATCAATGATTTTTTCCAGCCATTGCTGGGTGTCTTCATCGAAGATTTTCTGTTCGCGCGCTTGGCGCAGCAGGGCGAGTATGTCTTCGGGGGAATCGGGGCTGTCGCCGGCGAGGCGGCCGAACAGCCGTTCAAAAAATCCGGGCTTGGCCGGGTGGTCGTCCATTTCAGTCTGCATCCTGTGCGTAGGGGTTGAGGTATCCTAACTGATTCATCAGGCGGATTTCAAGTGCTTCCATGGCTTCGGCTTCGTTAGGCTCGATGTGGTCGTACCCCATCAGGTGCAGCACGCCGTGCAGGGTGAGGTGGGCGAAGTGCGCCTCCAAGGTTTTGCCCTGTTCGGCGGCCTCACGCGCCACCACTTGCGGGCAGATAACCAGGTCGCCGCGTAAAACGGGCAGGCTACCTGAAAGCCCGGCCAAAGCGGCCTGCTCGCCTTCATCCAGCGCAAAACTGAGCACGTTGGTGGCGTAGTCTTTTTGGCGGTAGTCGCGGTTGTAGGCGCGGGCGGTTTCTTCATCGAGCAGCAGCAGGCCGATTTCGGCACGGCGATACTGTAATTTCACGGCCTGCCACGCCCAGCGGCGGAATTGCGCCTCGCCCGGGCAGCCGGGCAGCCGGGCTTGGTCGGCAAAATACAGTTGCAGGCGTTGGCGCAACAGGGTGGAAAAGGGATAACGTTTGGCGGTTTTCATGGTTTGGGTTGAATTGAAAAACGGGCGCTATTATAGCGGGAAAGGCTACCTGAAAACCCATTTTAGCTTTGCGGAAACTCAGCCTCTTTCGGAAACTTCATTTTCAGACGACCTCCACCGCCCCCAATTCCAGCAACACCTGAAACCCATCATTGATATACCGCGAATCGGGCATTTCTAAAAACGGGAATGCTGCTACGTCGCCCAGTTTCAACGCTGCCATGCGCAGGATGACGGCGGCCAGGTTGCTGC
>CAUPYH010000036.1:0-17282 GCA_963515595.1 uncultured Eikenella sp.
TGACCGAAGGCGTGGCGGCGGCGAAAACCGTTGCCATTGCCGAAGCCAAGGTGGGCATGAGCTTTGGCCGTTCGTTTGTGTCGGCCATTGCCTGCAACTGGATGGTGTGCATGGGTATTTGGTTTTATTTCAGCGCGAAGCAGACTTCGGGGCGGATTTTGGCGATGTGGTTTCCGGTGATGACCTTTGTGCTGATTGGGTTGCAACACTTTGTGGCCAATATGTTTATCATCCCGGCTGGCATTTTTGCGGGGGCGAATGTGTCGTGGGGGCAGTTTTTTGCCAATATGATTCCCGTGTTTCTAGGCAATGTGGCCGGCGGCACGGCGTTTGTGGCGGCCTCGTATCTGCACGCGTATAAGCATTTATTGAAAGATGATTATTCGATTTAGCCGGCATACCATGCGGTTAAAAGGCTACCTGAAAACTGGTTTCAGGTAGCCTTTGTCGTGTTTGCGGGCACTAACCGAAAGCCCGCTCCAATGCTTCCACTACTTTATCTTGCTCTGCTTCGGTCAGCCCGAAATACAGCGGGATACTGATTGCGCCCGCATAATAGGCTTCGGCGGCAGGGAAGTCGCCGATTTTGAAGCCGAAATGTTGGCGGTAGTAGGGCTGGGTGTGGACGGGGATGTAGTGCACGTTTGCACCGATGCCGTTTTGCCGCAGGAAGTCGAACACTTGGCGGCGGGTTCTGCCGCTGTCGGCGCGCACTTGCACGGGGTAGAGATGCAAGGCGGAGCGGCTTTCTGGATGGCGCTGCGGCAAGACGAGCGGCAGGTGGGCTAGCAGGCGGTCGTATCGCGCGGCGAGCTCGTGGCGGCGGTCGACGAATTCGTCGATGCGGGTCATTTGGCTCACGCCGAGGGCGGCCTGCAGTTCGGTCATGCGGTAGTTGTAGCCGAGATCGATTTGCTGGTAATACCAAGCGCCATCCGGCTCTTGGGTCATTTCTTCGGGGTTGCGGGTGATACCGTGGCTGCGCAGCAGGGCAAGTTTGGCGGCGAGTTCGGAGCTATTGGTGAGGGCGGCACCGCCTTCGGCGGTGGTGATGATTTTGACAGGGTGGAAACTGAATACAGTGATGTCGCTATATTGGCAGTTGCCGACTTTGCCGCCCTGATAACTGCCGCCAACGGCGTGGGACGCGTCTTCGATGATTTTAAAGCCGTATTCTTTTGATAGTTCGTGGATTTTCCGCATATCGCAGGGTTCGCCCGAGAAGTGAACCGGCACAACGATTTTGGGCAGGCTACCTGAAACTTTGGCTGCTTTCAGTTTGGCTTCCAGCGCAGCGGGGGACATATTCAGCGTGTGCGGATCGATGTCCACAAAATCCACATCAGCACCGCAATAGCGGGCGCAGTTGGCGGAGGCGGTGAAGGTGATGGGGGATGTCCACAGGCTGTCGCCTTTGCCTAAGCTGAAGGCAAGGCAGGCAAGATGCAGGGCGGAAGTGGCGCTGTTTACGGCCACGGCATGCTGTGCGCCGCAGTAGTTTTGCAGGCTGTCTTCAAAAGCAGGTACTTGCGGGCCTTGGGTGAGGAAGTCGGATTGGAGCACACGCACAACGGCGGCTATGTCGGCTTCAGAAATGGTTTGGCGGCCGTAGGGGATCATTTTGGGGATTTCTCCTTTACTTGGATTGTTGGAGCTTTCAGGTAGCCTTGTAGGATTGGAGGCTACCTGAAAAGTATTTAGGAATAAACCAGACGGCCACGTTTCATTTCAGGTAGCCCGAATAGTCTAAATAATTTAAAAACTCGTGATGTGGACAATATCAATCGGATGGGGATTATCTGCCAGCAGTTGGCGCAGGTTGATACCCGCACGCAAATTGGCTTGCTCAAAATCCGGATGGATTGGCCACTTCTTCTGCAAGGCCTGATTGAGATCCTGTTCGCGCTCTTTGTGTTCGGTCAGCAGGCCGGCAAGGTCATAAACAGTCTCTCCGGCGGGTGTGCCATCTCGATGGACTATGGGGTGTGTAACAGGATAAAAGTTAGGGAAATCTGTTTGGATTTGGCGGATACGTTCTGCCATAGCGGTCATCAGGCGGCGATGGAAATCGTGTACTTCGTGTATAAAATCATCAAAGCTGATTACGAAAACGGCTTCGCCCGTATGCTGAAAGAGCGGGATACCGTTCTCATTCGTGCGGTTGCCATTCCAATAAATATAAATTTCATCGGCATAACGCCACACACGAAATTCCGGCATAAGCATATAGCCGCTGCCAAAATAGCCATTTGGGAACAGACACTTGTCTAACAGGTCGTTATCTTCATCTAAGATCACACTGTTCCAGCGTGCTTCCCCTGCCAAATAATCAACGGTGGGATTGAGTAAGCATTGATGGGCGAGTTCACCCACATTGTGCCAAGTGTAAGGCAAGGCTTCAGATAGCACGTCTTCATACAGCCGTGCGATGTAATAGTCGGGTTCGTGGGCGGGCAATCCGTTTGCGGCGGCATGTTGCTCTACTTGTGCGCGTTCTTCCGCCGTTAAGCAGTCCGGATTATAGGACAGCAGGCGTTTGCCATTGATGCAGATGTTGTAGCTGCCGTCTGTAAGCCAAAACCAGCACGGGCTGGCGTAATTAAACGCTAAGGCCTGTTCAATATTTTTAAGTGTGAAATCGAATAAAGGCATGGGTGTTCCGTCGTTATTAAGGCTGCCTGAAAACCATTTCAAAAGCAGCCTGCATTTTTTTAACTGCGTTGAAGCTGCGCTTTCAGGTAGCCTGAAATAGGCTACCTGAAAACTGAAACTGCGTGCGTGCGGGACGCACACACACTACTTAAGCGGGCTACGCTTGCTGGTTTTATCATTTAGATTGGCTTATTACCTTTAAATACACCAAATTTCGATAAATCTGCCCCCTTGGTTTTTATAAAATCTAAGGCTGGTTCAATTTTATTAAATTGATTAAATTCCTCTATTTCATAATCTTCAGCTTGATCTAATTTATCTTCTGGAACTATATAAAAATATACAAGATAATCTTCATTGCTTTTTTTAATTGCAAACTGCCGAAAGAATAATTTCCCATCAATTTCAATGAAATCTTCATATCCCTTCGTTTGCATATTTAATAGAGTTAGCATAATTATTTATCCTTTTATAATACCATTCTGACTTGCTTACTATCCTCACATCTAATATTGATATGTGGGTACTATTTCCTTTTGGATCTTCATGCCCTTTATAGATTCCAGTCTCTTTATCCATTGTATATCTTTGTAATAATGTATTCTGCCATTATTTCTCGTAGGGTAGGCATTCATGCCATATGGTTACAGGCCGCCTGAAAACCGTTTCAAAAGCAGCCTGCACCTTCACATCCGCACTCAAATCGCGCCGATTTTCTCTTTGTTCGCCTCAATCCACGCCTGCAATTCCTCGCGCGTCATCCATTCCGTGTTGTTGTCGCTGGCATACACGAAGCCTTCGGGCACTTTCACGCCGTTTTTGATGCGCTCCGGCGTTTCGTCCCAGCCGTTGATGGCGGGCAGGATTTTGAAGTGTTCGGGGTATTCGTAGGTGTGGAACGAGTCTTCCGCGCCAATCATCTGCTCGTGCAGTTTTTCGCCGGGGCGGATGCCGACGGTTTCCTGCGCGCATTCGGGGGCGACGGCGGCGGCCAAATCGCAAATGTTCATGGACGGGATTTTTTTCACATAAATTTCGCCGCCCACCATGTCGTCAAACGCGTGCCACACGAGCTCCACGCCCTGTTCCAACGAAATCATGAAGCGGGTCATGCGCGGGTCGGTAATCGGCAGCGTGCCGCGTGCGCGCTGGGTGAGGAAAAACGGGATGACCGAGCCGCGCGAGCCCATCACGTTGCCGTAGCGCACCACGGCGAAGCGGCAGCCGTGTTCGCCGGAATAGGCGTTGCCGGCCACGAAGAGTTTGTCGCTGGCGAGCTTGGTGGCGCCGTATAAATTGACAGGGCTGCTGGCTTTGTCGGTGGACAGGGCGACGACGCGCTTCACGCCTTTGTCGATGCAGGCGTCAATCAGGTTCATCGCGCCGTTGATGTTGGTTTTCACGCACTCGAACGGGTTGTATTCGGCGGTGGGGACGATTTTGGTGGCGGCGGCATGGACGACGTAATCCACGCCGTCGAGCGCGCGGTAAAGGCGGTCTTTGTCGCGCACGTCGCCGATGAAGAAGCGCACGCGTTTGTCGCCCTGAAATTTTTTCGCCATTTCCCACTGCTTCATTTCGTCGCGCGAGAAGATGATGATTTTTTTGGGATTGTATTTGGCTAGGGTCATGGGCACGAAGGTGTTGCCGAACGAGCCGGTGCCGCCGGTTACGAGGATGGTGGAATTAGAAAGCATGGATAACCTGTTGTTTTAGCTTAATAGGATAGCTGATTCCACCGCAAAATCATTTTAATGGAAACAGCGTAATATGAAGTGGCGAATTATAGCACCGGCATCCAACGGCTTCTATCGTGCCGCAGGCTACCTGAAAAGTGGCAGCACAGCCTCTCCAAACTACACTTATAGCCGTGCCAAAGTAGGAATAACAGTATATAGACTCCCCCACGTTACTCCTCTTTGGAGTAACCATGCATTACAATGATGCTTTTTCCCTACTCCACCCTACCGCCTATGTCTGCCACTCAAGACCTTACCCTGCTCCTCGTGCGTGACGCTGCCGAGCCGGAAATGTGGATAGACATTTGGGCACGCAGTTATCCGCTGGTGCAACAAGTATCTTGCGCTGCCGACGAAGGCATTGCCCAATGGCAAAGTAAAATCAACACAGCGTGGCGGCTTATTCCCGGCCAGGCCATGATTGTGGCACACGGCGCAGGCGTACCGGCCGTCATGGCCTGGCAGTTCCAAAATAGCATGCGCAGCCAACAACGCATTCGCGGCATGATTTTGGTCTCTCCCCTGCAATCTGCCTGCATGGATGATGAATGGCATACCTTGCAACGCGCCCGTACCAACTGCAAAGCCGCTTTAGTAATTGGGCAAGATGAAAATCCACTGTGCCCAACCGACTGGGCAAGCGATACCGCCACCATCTGGCAAGCCAGGCTGTTACGCGCACCGCAGTCCGGCCACCTCAACCAGCGCTTGGGCGGCTGGCAATGGGGCATGCGGCTGATGCAGGAAATGTTGTGGGATGACTAATATCCTTGGCGCTACGGGCAATACGGTTTTCAGGTAGCCTCTACACTCTTTGTTGCGTCTCGCATACGCCAATCAAATCAACATAGATCAAACCTAATATATTGAAATAAAGTGGCTTTACCTGTGCTGCACCCAGCCAAACAATGTCAAACAGCAACCAAAACTGACAGCCTATCCATATATACAGCCTTCCTCTCTATCTTGCCTTACTGCAACAATGTATAGGGATTACGCCATAAATTCCGTTTCCGCTCAGGATAAACATTGACAGTAAACCGCTTAATCTTTAAAATTAAAATTTTCTTATATTAATTTGGATTTTCCTGCTATGAAAACCTTCTCAGCCAAACCGCACGAGGTGAAGCGCGAATGGTATGTCATTGATGCCCAAGACAAAGTTCTGGGTCGCGTGGCTACCGAAGTCGCCCGTCGCTTGCGTGGCAAACACAAGCCCGAATACACCCCGCACGTAGATACTGGCGACTACATTATTGTAGTTAACGCCGACAAACTGCGTGTTACCGGTGATAAAAATGAAGGCAAAATCTACTACCGTCACTCTGGCTTCCCTGGCGGTATCTACCAGCGCACTTTCCGGGAAATGCAAGACAAATTCCCCGGCCGCGCCCTGGAACAAGCTGTTAAAGGCATGTTGCCTAAAGGCCCCTTGGGCTATGCCATGATCCGCAAGCTGAAAGTGTACGCTGGCAGCGAACATCAGCATGCCGCCCAACAACCCAAAGTATTGGAAATTTAAGGACACCATTTTATGAACGGTAAATACTACTACGGCACTGGCCGTCGCAAGAGTTCTGTAGCCCGTGTGTTCCTGCAAAAAGGTTCCGGTCAGATTGTGGTAAACGGTCGCCCCGTTGACGAATTTTTCGCCCGTGAAACCAGCCGCATGGTGGTGCGCCAGCCTTTGGTTCTGACCGAAAATGCTGAAGCATTCGATATTATGGTAAACGTATGCGGCGGCGGTGAAACCGGCCAATCCGGCGCTATCCGTCACGGCATCACTCGCGCCCTGATCGACTATGATGCAGGTTTGAAATCTGCCCTCTCTCAAGCTGGCTTCGTTACCCGCGATGCCCGTGAAGTGGAACGCAAGAAATTCGGTCTACGCAAAGCACGTCGCGCCAAACAGTTCTCCAAACGTTAATTCGTTTATATTGCAAAAGAGCCGGCTTCCCCGGCTCTTTATTTATGTGCAAACATTTGGAAGTTAACGTGGATTAACTTAAAATTTTACACCATCTCCACAGGGTTTTAAGCTGTTTCGACGGTGTACCGAAGTGAAATCGAAATTCGCATTCTTTCAAGAACAGTGGGAAAGATTTGCAATCATAACCATACGAATTGTGCGGCAGAACTAACCGGAACGAGGAGTTGGGCTGTATGCCTAAATATCGGTAGCGGAACGGGCAGAGTTTTTCAGTACAATAGAGACAGAGCAGTTTTCTGTATTTTTTCTTTAATCTGCAGTGCGTTATCTCCATCTTTTGAAGGTGGCATAGTTGCTAATCTAGTACAGCCCATGTTTTTTACTGATTGAAGCCATGATGAAAGTTCTCGCGAGTAGATTGAAGGAAACATTTTCAGCATGAGCTAGATGCTGAGGAGTTTTATTTAACTTCTTAATGTAATCGATGACCTACATCCAATACAATTATGGCTAAAACTGAATAGAAATCGAACTACTGGGAACGAACTGTAAAGATGAATCAACAGAAGAGATACTAACCTGTTAATTCTTAGAGATAGAAATAAACCCTTACTATCTTCCGGTAAGGGTTTGTTGAGGAATATGGCACGCCCAGGGGGAATCGAACCCCCGTTACCGCCGTGAAAGGGCGATGTCCTAACCGCTAGACGATGGGCGCGGATAAATCTTGTGGCGCACCCGGAGCGATTCGAACGCCCGACCCTCTGGTTCGTAGCCAGATACTCTATCCAACTGAGCTACGGGTGCGCTGTGAAGTTTCGAATTATAGTTAGGCTTAATTTTTAAGTCAAGCTATTTCGCCGAAAATATTCTCTATTTATGCATAATATTGGCTAGCTATTTCATTCGTCAGTAAAAATAAATGCGCTGAAAGCTATTTTATCAACAGCTTTAAATTGTGTGGTTTCATTTTCAGGTAGCCTTTCCCAGTTTGCAGGCTACCTGAAACTTGGCAAATTCCGGCAAACCCGCTATAACCCAGCCTCATCACTATCCATCCCAAATTCTCCCCATATGCCCGAAACAGCCTCTCTCCTGCTAGCCAAACAGCTTATCGCCCAAGCCTCCGTTACCCCGGACGATCATGGCTGCCAAGAGATCATTGCCGAACGCCTGCGCGCCATTGGCTTTGCTATCGAACCTATGCCCTTCGGCCGTACACAAAACCTGTGGGCACGGCACGGCAACAGTACGCCTCTCGTGTGTTTTGCCGGACATACCGACGTTGTTCCGCCTGGCCCAGCCGAAACATGGACATCTCCGCCGTTTCAGCCCACCGAACGCAACGGCAAACTCTACGGGCGCGGCACAGCCGACATGAAAACCAGCATTGCCTGTTTCATTACTGCCTGCGAACGCTTTATTGCACAGCACCCACAATTTTCAGGTAGCCTCGCCCTGCTAATTACTTCAGACGAAGAAGGCGACGGCAAAGACGGTACCGTGCGCGTGGTGGAAACCCTGCGTGCACGCGGAGAGCATATCGACTACTGCATCGTCGGCGAGCCTACCGCTGAACACATCCTGGGCGATACCATCAAAAACGGTCGTCGCGGCTCGCTTTCAGGTAGCCTCACTATCCACGGCAAACAAGGCCACATCGCCTATCCTCACCTCGCCTCCAATCCCATTCATCTGGCCGCTCCCGCTCTAGCCGAGCTCACTGCCGAGCATTGGGACAACGGCAACACCTACTTCCCACCCACCGGCTTCCAAATCTCCAACATCCATGCCGGCACCGGCGCCACCAACGTCATCCCGGGCGAGCTATTCGTTCAATTCAACTTCCGTTTCTCCACAGAAACTGATGCTGAAAGCCTGCAACGCCGGGTAAAAGGCATATTAGATAAGCATCATCTGCACTACAGCCTCCAATGGCAGCTCTCCGGCCAACCCTTCATTACCGAAGCCGGCCGCCTCACCCAATCCGCTCAAGCAGCCATTACTGAAGAGTGCGGCATTCAAGCTGCCCTCTCCACCGGCGGCGGTACATCGGACGGCCGTTTTATCAAAGCCATTGCCAACGAACTTATCGAGCTCGGTCCGGTAAATGCTAGCATCCACCAAATCGACGAACACATCGAGCTTGCCGCCATCCCCCGCCTCTCCGCCATCTATGAAAATATCCTGCGCCGCTTGCTGCTCGATTAAACCTGTTGGATATTGCAGCCCAAATGCCACAACGTTTCAGGTGGCCTACTGTCCATAGGTTACCTGAAACTTAGCCTCCTACTGCGTTGGTTCGCTTTGCCGTACTACCTGTACTGCCTGCGGTTTGTTGCATTAGTATGAAGAAATCATTATTTCAGCTATAGCTTCCGATATTTTGATTGGAGGCTACCTGAAAATTCAGCGCACTGAAAAAACTACTAGACCAAATAAAAAGCCGTCCCAACAAACGGGACGGCTCAACAATCATCACAACAGATTAAGTCCGCTCAAACACGGCACCCTTTTCTTCCACCACACTCTCGGGTGGCAGGCCGCGCAGTTCGCCCATCTTGGCCGCAATTTGCGCTTGGGCGACGGCGCATAGCTCTTGCCGAGTTTTGCCTTCCGGCGAAATTGGTTCCAGAAAATACAGCACGCCTTCGCTGCGCTTTTGCGGTAGGATGCGGCAGAACGATTCCCATAGGCTGATTTCGCCGCAATAGGCCATATCCGTATTCGGGCTGCCGTCTTCATTTGGATAGTACACCAACACCGGCCACACCGGATATTGGCCGATGATGGAGGTATCGAATAGCCCGCTCTTAAACGGCTTGATGCCCCGCCCATCGGTGCTTGTTCCTTCGGGGAAGACAACCGCGTAATCCTTTTCTGCCAAAATCTGCAACAGCACATCCATCACCTGCTGTGATGATTGGCGGTTGCCACGTTTGATGAATACTGTATCCACCCGCGCCACCAGCCAGCCGATTACCGGCCAGTCGCGCACTTCCTGTTTGGCCACAAAGCGCACGGCCTGCACGGAGTTGATGAGGAAAATATCCAGCCAGGAGATGTGGTTGCCCACCATAAACTGCCCGCCCTCGGCGAAAAAACGCTCCGCGCCGTGCACGGTCAGCTTGGTGCCGAACACTTTCATGCACCGGCGCGACCAGCGTTGAATCCGCCATTGGCGTTTGGCTTTGTCTTCACGGCCGAAAAACAAGGCTACCTGAAAGCAGCCCCACAGCAAAACGGCGGCCACCCCAAATAGCCGGACAATCAGTCTGATCCTGCGCATCAGCTAACTTCGCATCCTGATTTATTTCACAAAATGTTTGGCATAACGCGGATGGATATTGGCCATCGGCATCATCACCAGCATATCGGCACTGCCGAAATCCTTGTCCCAATGCGGCTCGCCGCAAATCCACACGCCGGCGCGCAGATAGCCCTTCATCAGGGGCGGCGCTTCCACCTCCAAATCCTGCCGCAGTTCGTTCAGCGGCAGCGGCACTTTCGGGAACACGCGGTATTCCTCGGGCGAATAATGGGTTTGCTTGAGCTGGTTAAACAGGCTGGCGGCATAGTGCCCGCCGTCGTCCACATGCACGCTGCCGCAGCCGATCATGTATTCCAGGCCGTGTGCCTGCATGAAGCTGATCAAACCCATCCAAAGCAGCGAAATCGTGCCGCCGGTGCGGTAGTCCTTATGTACGCAGGCGCGCCCCAGTTCAACGGTTTTGGGCAGAATGTGGCGGATGCGGGAGAGGTCGAATTCGGAATCGGAATACCAGCCGCCGGCGGCTTTGGCCGCCTCTTCGGTAATCAGGCGGTAGGTGCCGATGATGCGGCCGCTGGTTTTGTCGCGCACGATCAGGTGGCGGCAGAATTCGTCGTAATGGTCGATGTCGCGGCCGTCTTCGCCGTGTATGCCGGCGCCCATCTCGCGGCCGAAGATGTCGAAACGCAGGCGTTGCGCTTCTGCCACGGCATCAGCTTCGCGGGTTACACTCACTTCAAGATTGCCGCCGTCTACCAGCAGCCATTCTTGGTTTTTTATTTGTTGCATGGGTTACTCCGGAAAAACGTGCCATTTCGCACAGGCTGAACTGTAAAGCCACATGGCGCAAGTGGCAAGTAAATTGTTTGCCTATGCGGTAGAAATGGCGGATTTTAACGAGGGTTTTGTTCAATAGGGGGAATAGCACACCGCAGATTATTCAATAATATCGCCGACCAAGTATTTGGTCTGGGTTACAATTGCACCTTCAGGTAGTCTCTTACATTCGCCGTAAAAACTGTGGCGGCACTTCCTTAATCAGCCACACTTTATTGGCTGTTAAGTAAAACACAAAACCCTGCCGCCGCATCAGCCCGGCCTGCACTTCCAACACCAACGGCTTGCCGTGGCGGCTACCCACCGACACAGCCGTCTCCACATCGCCCGACAAGTGCACATAATGTCGGCTGCCCGGCAGCAAGCCCTGTTGCTCAATAGCCTCGGCAAAACGCTGCGCCGTGCCGTGATACAGGATTTCCGGCGGCTCGGTTTCGGTGTAGGCAATATCCACTTGTACCGTAGAATGCCCTTGCTCGGCACGGATTTTTCGGCCATCGGCAGACAGCGTAAACCGTTTTTTATTATTGGTGGCCACCACTTCATGCAATAGCGGCAGGCTGATGTTGCGCCCGTGCGCAGCTGCCTGGGTTAATAGTTCACCCACATCTGCCCAGCCTTCGCCATCTAGCTTTAAACCGATGGCTTCGGGATGATGGCGCAGGATATAACTGAGGAATTTGCTCACGCCGGCAGTTGATTTGTCCATTGTATTGCCTTTAAATCTAGTGTTTGGCTGTATTTTAAGTATCGCGCTGGGATTGAAAAATGGAAAATATTAAATGAGCCCTACCACATTCATCAAACCATACCAGCCTGATGCGGAGCTTGTTTCTAGCAATTAAGGCTACCTGAAAATAAAATAATTAAAGTAATTAAATCGCTAAAACAGTGTGTTAAATATAAAACCTATCTAAGCACACCGTTTCAGGCACCCTGCCCACAAAATGTTGTATCCAGCAGCACATCCGCCAAGTTCATCGCGATAAAACTTGAACCGGAAATGCTTTCTATGGTATAAAGCAAGTTTCGTTTCTATCTAATATTTTTTGAAGTTTGGAGAATAACCATGGCACGAGTTTGCAAAGTAACCGGGAAGCGGCCGATGTCCGGTAACAACGTATCGCACGCCAACAACAAAACCAAGCGCCGTTTTTTGCCGAACCTGCAATCGCGCCGTTTTTGGGTTGAGAGCGAAAACCGCTGGGTGCGCTTGCGCGTTTCCAACGCGGCTTTGCGTTTGATTGACAAAGTTGGCATTGATGCCGTTCTGGCTGATCTGCGCGCACGCGGCGAAGCCTAATCACATTATTTAAGGAATTAGAGTCATGCGCGATAAAATCAAGCTGGAATCCAGCGCCGGCACCGGTCATTTCTACACCACCACCAAAAACAAGCGGACTACCCCCGGCAAATTCGAAATCAAAAAATTCGATCCGGTTGCCCGCAAGCACGTGGTTTACAAAGAAACCAAGCTGAAATAATCTTCAGCCACACTTTCTACCCAGACTGCATTTTCTGCTTGGCAGAGAATGCAGTTTTCTATATCCGCCCCACTAAGGGCACATCTGCCGTTAAATAGGGCAAATGCGCGTAATACCAATGCCCTGCCCGGCAAAGAGCCTGTATACTGTGCGCCGCTTTTTGCAAATCTAATGCTTGGCCAAGTTTGCGTAGTATGCACCTTGCCGCCGTGTCAAATGCACCGCTGAAACACATTTACAAATGAAGCGAACTGATGCTGCATGAAGTGATTTTTAGCCGGATAAAGGCTACCTGAAACCCCGCCAATCCCACGATTGCAGCCTGCTTCGGCAGACTGCGGAGCCCATTCCACTATGCTTTCCTTAGAAACTTGGATCGGCCTGCGCTATATGCGCGCCAAAAAACGCAACGGGTTGATGTCTGTTATCAGCATCATCTCGATTTTCGGCATTGCCACCGGCGTAACCGCGCTGATTGTGGTGCTTTCCGTAATGAATGGTTTTCAAAAAGAAATTCGCGGCCAGCTGCTGCAAGTTACCCCCCACATGCAGATGAGCTATCTACAGGCCGATCCGGGTGACACTTGGCAGGGCCTGGCCAAAATCGCCCAAGCCAACCCGCGCGTGCTGGGTGTAGCACCTTATGTGAGCGGGCAGGCGCTGCTGGCCAATTCCGGCGAGGTGCAGGGCGTGCAGGTAAAGGGGATCGACCCGGCTGAAGAACCGAAAGTGTCGGAATACGGCGAAAAGCTGCCCAACGAGCTGTATCAGCAGCTCAAACCCGGCCAGTTTGAAATGATTTTAGGCAAAGATATTGCCGACCGCTTAGGCGTGCAGCCAGGTGAGAAAGTTACCCTGATTTCGCCCGAAGGCAACGTTACGCCGGTGGGCATGGTGCCGCGCATGAAGCAATTCACCGTCGCCTCTACTGTTTCCACCGGCATTTTTGCTGTAGATAACAGCTTGTCTATCATCCATATTGAAGACGCCAAAACCCTGTATCGCGCCGGTGATGGCGATGTTAGCATTCAGCTACGCCTTTCGCAGCCGGAAACCGCACCCGACGTGACCTCTACTATTGTGCCCGCCGAGCAGCGCAACCGTATCGCCGCTTTCGACTGGACCTACCAAAACCGTGACTATTTCCAAGCCGTGGAAGTGGAGAAAAAGATGATGTTCGTCATCATGTTCTTCATCAGCCTTGTCGCCTCCATCAACCTGATTTCCACCCTCATCATGACCGTAACCGAAAAGCAGGCCGCCATCGCCATTTTGCGCACCCTCGGCCTGCCTCCGCGCGGTATTATGAAGATTTTCCTGGTACAGGGTACGCTCTTGGGCGTAGTCGGTACCGCCATCGGCGTAGTGCTGGGCGTAACCGTAGCGCTGAACGTGGGCGCTATCGTTTCCGCCATCGAGCAAATGGCCGGCCGCAAACTGGTTACTTCCGCCATCTATTTCATCGATTACATGCCCTCGCAAGTGAAGCTGTCCGACGTGCTGGCGATTGTTGCCATTTCCCTCGGCCTCTCCTTCGTGGCCACCCTGCTGCCCAGCTGGCGCGCATCCAAAACCCAACCCGCAGAGGCCTTGCGCTATGAATAAAGAAGCCGTTATCCAATGCCAAAACGTTGGCAAAACCTACGACGACGGCAGCCTCAAAGTGGAAGTGCTGCGCAATATCGATTTTCAGGTAGCCTCAGGCGAAGGCATCGGCATCATCGGCGCCTCCGGCAGCGGCAAATCCACCCTGCTGCACATCCTCGGCGGGCTGGACAAGCCCACCAGCGGCGAAGTGAAAATCCAAGGCCAAGGCCTAAACAGCCTCTCCCAGGTGGCCATCGGCCAGTTGCGCAACCGCCATTTGGGCTTCGTCTACCAATTCCACCACCTGCTACCCGAGTTTTCCGCGCTGGAAAACGTGATGATGCCGCTTTTGGTCGCACGCAAAAGTCGGGCCGAAGCGCAGGCGGCCGCTGCCGAAATTTTAGAAAAAGTCGGTCTTGGCAGCCGCATGACCCACCGCCCAGGCGAACTCTCCGGTGGCGAACGCCAACGTGCCGCCATCGCCCGCGCCCTGGTAACCAAGCCCGACTGCCTGCTGGCCGACGAGCCCACCGGCAACCTCGACCGTAAAAACGCTACCCACGCGCTGGAAATGATGCTGGAACTCAAACGCGAGCTGGGTACCGCCCTCATCGTGGTTACCCACGACGAGCAGCTGGCCAAACGTTTCGATCGCGTGCTCACTATGGACGACGGCAGTTTGCGAGCTTGAATCTATCCAACAGCTATCCAAGCCGCCTAGCGCATAACAAAGGCTACCTGAAAGCTCAAACTAGAAAGAGTTTGGCAATTTTCAGGTAGCCTTTGTAATTTTAGGAAATAAAGGCATAAACTCTACCCCGATAGCATTTCAGGTAGCCTGCAAGGCAATAAAGTGGCGGAGGTTAAATTAACCTGCTATTTATCGTAATGAGCATAGCGTCTGATTTCCAAATGCTGCATATCAGGCATTTGATCAAAAAAACTAACTTTTCCATCAAGAATTTTTGTTGATTCCCACAGCCGGACTGTTTGTAGTTTGCTTAAACAGCGAAAAGGCTGAATGGTATCAATATTTCCTTGATTCCATAGCGTAATGGAAGTGAGGCTGTCTAACTTTGACAAGGTTTCGATTAAGTTTTCAATCTTTTTGCATGAACAGATTTGGATTTCACTGATTTGCTTGCAGCGGAGTAAGAAGGAAATATTGGTTATTTTGGGCAAATATGCCAATTCAATGCTTTTAAGTGCAGGCAACTTTTGTATATCAGCAATATCGGCAATATGGCTGTTACTCAAGCCAAAATGTTCGATAGTATGATTTTCTTCCTCAATGCTTAAGCATTTTAATTTCTTAGATTCAATATAAACGGCTTTCAGATTTTTATGATCAAACAAGCCGGTAATGTTCTTTATGCTGTCATAAAAATCCACACGCTCCAAATGCTGAAATTGATGCAAATCCAATCTGCCTTTTATATCCGGATTTCCTTCTAAGCAGATTTTCTTGATATTTTTCAAAAAGTAAATCGGAGTTAAATCTTGAATCTTACTGCATTGGATGGTGATGGCTTCAATAAAATCTGCCGGCTCGTCAAACGGTAGTTTATCTCGATCGAATCCAAAGGCTCCCGACACGAATAGCTTGAAGCATTGATGCTGATTCATAAATGCTTTAATGTCCTCAAGGGTATCATTCTTTTCGAGAATAACTTCGGCATGTTCTATCGAGGTGGCATTTTCAGGAAAGAAACGTAAATACATGGTTCAACCTAATCGTCAATGGTGCCTATAATTTTTACGGTATGCCGCACAATATCATGTTCAAACTGAACTGGCGGCTGTAATCCCTTCAATCGGCAATCGGCAGGAGTAGGCCGGATGACAAAATCCTACTTGTACCTGCCGATTTTTTTTCAGACGGCCTTTTTGTAGAAGGCCGTCTGAAAACGGCCGGTGTTTATTTGTCTAGCCGCTTCAATTGATTGGCAGCATATTTGTTGCCTGCCTCGGCGGCACGGTGGTAGTAGCGGACGGCTTTTTTCAGACGGCCTGCGTCTTCATAGAGAACGCCGAGGTTTGATAACGCAAGGATGCTGCCCGCGCGGGCGGCGAGCTTGTACCATTTTTTCGCCAGTTTTTTGCTGCGGCGCACGCCTTTGCCGTTGTAGCAGAGGAAGCCTAGGTTGTTGCAGGCGGTGGCATCCGCCTGCAGGGCGGCGCGAGCGTACCATTTGCGGGCTTTGGCATAGTTTTGCGGCAGGCCGAGGCCTTTTTCGTACAGGTAGCCGAGGGCGCGTTGGGCATCGGCGTGGCCGTTTTTGGCGGCTTTGCGGTAGAGTTGGCAGGCCGTCTGTATGTCTTTTTTGCCGCCGAGGCCTTTTTCATATAGATAACCGAGGCGGTAGGCTGCGTCGGGGGTGTCGCTGCTATGTTGCTTAAGAGCGCGTGTATACCATTTGCGGGCGTGGCGGTAGTCGGGCTTTTCTGCAAATTCGTATAGGCAGCCGAGGGCTTCCTGTGCTTCGGCGTGGCCGAGTTTGGCGGCACGGCGGCAATATTTTTCGGCTTTTTCGGGATTTGGCTTGACACCGTAGCCGTACCGACGAGCGCAGCCGAGACCGAACCAGCCGTCGGGACAGCCTTTTTTGGCGAGTTGGCGGTAGGTACGGTAGGCGGCGTGTGCTTCGGCAGGATCGGCGGTAAAAGAGGCACAATAGAGGTATTCGAGCAGGGCGGCGCGGTAGAGGGATTTGGGATTCATATTTCTGCCTTTCTGGTGGTTTCAGACGACCTCTGTGTAGAACCGTTTACAAAATGTATTTAGTTTGCAGTCCGCTTTTTGAATGCTTTTCCAGGAAGTTTTCCCGATAGCGGCTGAGTGTGCCGCGGTTGATGGCGGAGTATTGCTCGCCAGCTGTGCCGTCGTTTTCCCATTGGCAAATTGGGCAAACAGCGTAATCTGTTGGAGGACTGAGGGAATAAAACGAGCAGCAGGGGCAAGGGGATAAGGTTTGTTTTTCGTTGCCGCTTACTTGAAATTCATTCTGAGTATAACGTTTTAACTCTTCGGTTAGGTATCTATTGTTGAATATTTTACATTTATCCGCCAACCCGATAAGGGCGATGGGCCGGAAGAAATCTGTGTATTCGGTTAGGCTTTCGGCTTCATGGTTGGCTAGAAAGGATTTCAATTCGTGGCCGAGGTCAAAGTCTTCAAACGCATACCAATAATCCAAAACCAGATTGAGCTTTTGTTCGCCAGAGAGTTGGCCGATTTTGTGTTCGGCCAGTTGGCGCATGGCTTGTTCGCGGTCTATTAGCATGTGGCCAATCACTTTGAGGTGTTTGATACTAGATAAATAGCAGATAAGATTATAATTTTGTGGAAAATTGCGTTTTCAGGTAGCCTCAAGCACAGGCTACCTGAAAACGTTTGGAGGGCATTTGTTTTGCTACTGCCCTGATGCCGTTCGGGTTGATTTCTATAGTGGATTAAATTTAAATCAGGACAAGGCGGCGAGCCGCAGACAGTACACACGTTACGGCAAGGCGAGCCAACGCTGTACTGGTTTAAATTTAATTCACTATACTTTTTCAGGTAGCTTGCTCGGCCAGCACGGCGGCAATGAGCTCTTGGGCGCCGTTGTCGGCCAGTTTTTTGGCGACGGCGCGGCCGAGGGCATCGGTGTATTCGCGCGGGGCTTGGGCTTCTTCGCGCAGGATGACGGAGCCGTCGGGATGGCCGACCAGGCCGTGCAGGGTGAGTAGGCCGTCTTGCTCGGTGCAGTAGGCGGCCAGCGGCACTTGGCAGCTGCCGCCCA